>JAISDR010000107.1 GCA_031264645.1 Prevotellaceae bacterium
ACTGTAGAAAATTCGGTTTCCGTAGCTCCCGGACAGACATTTGTAACCTTTATTCCACTCTCCAGCATATCGATACGCATGGATCTGCTCAGCGCGTCAACCGCATACTTTGTAGCGCAGTACACGCCTCCGTTTTCATACACTTCGCGTCCGGCGACAGAACCAAGATTCACGATATGTCCTCTGCCATTTGCAATCATCAAAGGAGCAACAGCCCGCGTCACATAAAGCAATCCCTTGATATTCGTGTCAATCATTCTATCCCAGTCGTTCACATCGCCATCCTGAACATGCGACAATCCTGCTGCCAGTCCCGCATTATTTACCAAGATATCAATAGATTTGAAACTTTCGGGAATTGAATTGATGGCGTTTTCGGTTTCCTGCCGGTTTCTTACATCAAACTGTAAAACAATGATTTCTGCGGCATACTGTTTTTTAAGCAAGTCCGCAATATTATTCAACCTGTCCAGTCTTCTGCCTGTCAGAATCAATCTGAATCCCTTTTCTGCGAAAGCGTATGCTGTAGCTTCACCTATCCCCGAAGTTGCGCCGGTTATCAATGCCGTTTTCATAATCATTTTATTTATTTATCGTTACCGTATCCCTGTCGTTACTGAAAAAATTAAAACTTCGAGACGCTTCATATTTTATGTGATCCCATCTCAATATAATTCCTGTTATCAGTATAATAGCAAGTATTATAAACAGCTTGATATTTAAGGATAATGCTTTAAACTTTTTTATCATACAGGAATATAGCGTTTTAATATTCGGATATTAAACTGTTCAAACCTGCCAGACCAGCCTCAAAATTTACTCCGAAACGATTATCTATGCCGGATTCTTTGGTGCGGGCAATGCTTGCAACCGTAAAATGTACGGCTATTGCATTTGCCTGAGCCAGTGTACGACCGCTAAGCAAGGCGGCAAGCAGAGCGCTTGCAAAAACATCGCCGGTACCGTGATACATCGGCTCAATGCGCGTTTCGCCGGTGTACGAGAACTCGCCGGTACTTGCATCGTAACTTGCAGACCCCAAATGTATTCCGTCATAGCTTACTCCGGTAAGTACAACGTATTTAGGACCAAGCGCCGAAAGAGCGAGCAATATATGCTTAATTTCTTCCCGAGTATGCGGTCCGTCATGATATGGCTCGTCAAGCAAAAACGCTGCTTCCGTAAGATTTGGAACAATGACGTCCGCTTTACGGCAAAGTTTGCGCATGCCATCGGGAAAATTCGAAGGAAAAATCGAATACAGTTTGCCGTAATCCGCCATTACGGGATCAACAACAAGCAATACGTCTTTCTTTTTCAGCATATCGAAAATTTCCGAAACAATGTCAACCTGCTCGAACGATCCCAGAAAACCCGTGTAGATTGAATCAAATTCAAGCCCAAGACTGTGCCAGTGGTTCACAACCGGCAAAATATCCTGAGTCAAATCGCGGTATGTAAATCCTGTAAAACCGCCTGTATGAGTGGATAACACCGCTGTCGGCAAAACAGTGGTTTCAATGCCTGCCGCCGATATAATGGGCAAGGCTACTGTGAGAGAACATCTGCCGAAACACGAGATATCGTGTATTGCCAATACTCTTTTTTGTCTTTGCATATCAAATTTCGTATTAAAATTAAGGCGCAAAGGTAGGACAAATTGATAAATCTTGCAAATGCAGACAGTTTTTCGAAAAATTATACTCAAATATAAACGTCTTGCTATATAGGTATCGTCCAGAGTTTTAAATCATGATATGCTCTGTGAAAACAGGCTTTTCAAGTCCCGACGTCCAATTTTTTTTATCCTTTTGTTTTGAATTTAAAAAAAAGCATTACCTTTGCGCCACAAAATTTCTTAAATAGTATTATAATGAATTATTTAACAGCGGAAAAGAAACAAGAAATTTTCAAAGATTACGGGAAGTCTAATACAGACACCGGTTCGCCTGAGAGCCAGGTCGCTTTATTTTCCTACCGTATCAACCATCTTACGGAGCATTTAAAGGTCAATAAGAAAGACCACAACACCGAACGTTCTTTATTACGTATGGTGGGCAAAAGGCGCCGTTTGCTTGATTATTTAAAACAGGTTGATATCGAAAGGTACAGGAATATAGTTAAGGCGCTGAATCTTAGAAAATAAAAAGACTGCTAAAGAAGGTAATCCTGCAAATGCGTTACCTTCTTTTTTTATTTTACCTTTTAACATGAACCTGCGAAAAGACTGTAACCGAATCAAAATTATTAGATTATAAAGTAAATAGAAATGAATATCGTTAAAAAGACAATTGTACTAAAAGACGGCCGGGAAATAGAGATAGAAACCGGCAAGTTGGCAAAGCAGGCAGATGGCTCTGTTGTTGTGAAAATGGGAAAAACAATGCTTTTGGCAGCTGTTACTTGCGCAAAGGAAGCAAAACCGGAAGTAGATTTTATGCCTTTACAGGTTGAATACAAGGAAAAATATGCCGCATCGGGGCGTTTTCCAGGCGGTTTCCTGAAAAGGGAAGCGCGTCCATCCGATAATGAAATACTCACTTCCAGGCTGGTCGACAGAGCCTTGCGCCCTCTGTTCCCTGACGATTTTCATGCCGAAGTTTTTGTTACAATCACCCTGTTCTCTGCCGACAAGGATATCATGCCCGACGCATTATCGGGTTTGGCTGCTTCGGCTGCGCTGGCTGTTTCGGACATCCCTTTCAACGGACCGATTTCGGAAGTTAGAGTGGCGCGCGTTAACGGCGAGTTTGTTTGCAATCCGAATTTCTCGCAGTTAGCCGAGTCCGATATTGATATCATGGTAGGAGCAACTCTGGACAACATAATGATGGTGGAAGGGGAAATGAAAGAAGTTTCGGAACGCGACATGCTGGAAGCCATAAAGTTTGCTCACGAAGAGATAAAGGAGCATTGCAGAGTTCTGCTTGATCTTCAGGAAGAGACAGGCAAGACGGTGAAAAGGGAATATTGCCACGAAGAGAACGACGAAGATTTAAGGAAGGCTGTCGAGGAATTTTGCTACGACCGCTGCTATCAAATCGCGAAATCGGGTACGGGCAAACACGAGCGTACCGACGCTTTCGAGGCTCTTGTAGCAGAATATGTCGAAACGATTCCCGAAGAGGAACGCGAAGAGAAAACGCCTATGGTTCTCCGTTATTACCACGATGTTGAGAAACGGGCAATGCGCAGAATGATACTCGACGAAGGTATCCGGCTCGACGGACGCTCGACAACGGAAATACGCCCGATATGGAGCGAAATCGACTATCTGCCTGCCGTACACGGCTCGGCTATCTTTACCCGCGGTGAAACACAGTCGCTTACTTCCGTCACTCTTGGCACTAAATTAGACGAAAAACAGGTTGACGACGTTTTGGTACAGGGTTCGGAACAGTTTGTTTTGCACTACAATTTCCCCCCGTTCTCTACGGGAGAAGCGAGACCCATCAGAAGTACGGGCAGAAGGGAAATCGGTCACGGAAATTTAGCTTTCAGAGCATTGAAGCCTATGGTTCCGGTAGGAGAAGAAAATCCTTATGCCATACGTGTTGTTTCCGACATTCTGGAATCCAACGGCTCGTCGTCCATGGCTACTGTATGTGCGGGAACTCTGGCGCTCATGGACGCGGGAGTGCAACTGAAAAAACCTGTCTCCGGAATAGCTATGGGACTGATATCCGAAAATAAAGCCAGCAGATACGCTATCCTCTCCGATATACTTGGCGATGAAGACCATTTAGGCGATATGGATTTCAAGGTAACGGGAACCAGGGACGGTATCACTGCAACGCAGATGGATATAAAAGTGGACGGTCTTTCACACGAAATACTGGAAGAGGCGCTGGAACAGGCAAGAAAGGGACGTTTACACATACTGGGCGAAATGATGAAAACCATGTCGGAACCCAGAGAAGACTACAAGCCATTCGTTCCGCGTATAAAACAAATAGTTATCGCTGCGGATACCATCGGCGCGGTTATCGGACCGGGAGGAAAGGTGATACAGGAAATACAGAAACTCACCAACACGGTAATCACCATTACCGAAAAGGACGGAAAGGGATTTGTCGATGTTTTCGCTCCCGACAAGGAAATGATTGACGATGCTATCGAAAGGATAAAAATCATTGCATTCGGACCGGAACCCGGAACAATATATAAAGGTAAAGTCAGGGCTATACACAGTTATGGCGCTTTCGTGGAAATTCTTCCCGGAAAAGACGGCTTGCTGCATATCTCCGAAATCGACTGGAAGCGTCTGAATACTGTAGATGAAGTCCTGAAAGAAGGCGACGAAGTTGAAGTCAAACTGCTGGAAATCGAAGAAAAAACAGGCAAACTGAGACTGTCAAGACGCGCGCTGTTGCCGAAGCCCGAAGGATATGTCGAACCTGAACATACCGAAAGACCTGACAGAAAAGACAGGCCCGGCAGAGATAGAGGAGACAGAGACAGAGGTGACAGAGGAGACAGAGATAGAGGACGTAAGCCTTTTAACGGAAAAAGGAAAAACTAGCTTAATTTATACCTTTTTGTAAAAAAATGTTAGTCAAAAAACAAGGAAGAGCACAGATCCCATCTTGTGCTCTTTCTATTTTATTTCACCTTTACGGCATTTGAACTACTCTCTCACCTAATTTTCTTAACCCACATTGCAGCCGAATATTCCAAAATCGTTAAAGAGTGTTATTAAGTAAGTAAAAAATCAATTCAGGAATTAAGCACGGATACTTCCGATCCCTCTTTCAGATTGATTTGTCCGGTAATAACAATCACGTCATCAACGGAAATGCCTTCGATTATCTCTACATAATCCGCATCGGCTTGTCCGGTTTGCACAGGGATTTTATACGCCCTGCTGTCGCGGACAATAAACACATGCGGGTCTTTCATGCCGCCGACAAGGGCTTTGCGGTTGATGACAATTGATTGAGCATCGTTTTCATTCGCGCCGAAAACAGCCGTTGCATACATGCCCGCTTTCAGGTCTTGATTGTCTTGCGCTTTCATGCTGCCCGAAAACAGTAAAACAGCAATGATTGTGATTGATAAATTTCTTGTTGTCATTTGTTCTTATAAATATTTTACGGAACAAAGGTAGTTGCCCGCGCAATGCGGATTTTGGAAAATAGACTAACGGGGCGGGAAAATCGATGAAATGGAGGTTTTACCCGATTTTGTTTTCAGCACGCAGATGACGCAGATTTTAAAGATTAACACAGATAGAGAAAATTATCTGCGAAAATCCTGATAATCCGTGTCATCTGCGTGCTAACGCATCACATGAACCTCTCAGCAAAGCAAAAAAGAGCCTGCACGAACACTGGTGGGCCTTGCATACCGACAATCCGTTTTGGGCGGTGCGCGACATGTTTGAAATTTGTCGGCAAAATGGAGGTTTGAGATGAGTTTTTCACGGAAGCTATGCGGCAGTTAGCGAAATTTATCTGACAAATATGTTTCGTTAAATATTTCCTCCTTAATGACCCGAAGGATATATTTCCCCAAAAAACTGTATATTTGCGCCATTATTTATTATATAAAATAGTTTCATAATATGAAAATAAAATTATCCTTTCTTGTTCTGTACATGCTTGCATGGGGAAGTTCCTTTTCACAGAACAG
>JAISDR010000016.1 GCA_031264645.1 Prevotellaceae bacterium
AAAAAATCCTGCCTGGAAAAGAAAACAATTTTCAGCCTGTCGATGCTTCGAGGGGCAGGACTTTGGGTAATCACGGTATATCCCATTGGTTGCTGATGCGCCGCACCATGCAATGCCGCCGCCGACAGCAAACCCACATAATACGGCTTGTCAAGCGATTTCATCAAATCATCAATGAACAGATAAGGAGGAAGCATCCCCTGCTTTGAATATTCCGGCGGGATAATCACGTAAAAACCCTGACGGATTTGGGCAACTTCTTTCTTCAATTTCAACCGGTACAGATTCTGTTTCAGGGCAGGATATGACAAAGCAAACTCGTTTTTCAGTTCTTCGAGCGTGAAAGCATAGCGCCCCTGTGCCCTGACTTCGGTCAGGTACTTATCCAGATAGTTATGCGGAAGTTGTCTAATTCTGTCCATTGGTCTAAAATTTCATTCAGATACGAAACATGTAATCTTTTGCAAAGGTACGCTTTTTTATGATACAACATACATGCGATTGAAAATATTTTTAATACGCTTCGCCCGAAAGTAACTTGACGACACAACCGGAGCAACTCACTGCCACCCTCCTGAAAACCAATCCATTCATCGGTTATTCTTTTCAACTTTGCCGTTCACCATTAAAATTCAGAAAATATGAACAGCAAAAACAGCCATGCGCCGGACATTTCCTACTTCCGGCTCTCACTGATTGACTTCCTTCGTGAAAGCCATCCCGAACGGTTGAAGGACAACCGTTTTATCCTCGCCTGTACCGATGCAGCAACGGAAGCCTACGAACAGGCTATCCGTAATGGTGACACTCCAAGCGAAGCCGCAGAACAGGCAAACGCCGTCCTGTTTCGCGGCCTGCATTTTTCCAGATACGACACGCTTGTCAATATCCTCTGGAACGAGTTCCCTGACGAAGTGCCGGAAGATGAAGCCAAAGAGTGGGCTATAAAACTTTTGCCCGAATGTGAACCTGTATTTGCCCAGTACCTCTTATCGGACGGTTTTGCCGACGAGCCTGAATACGAATTGCTCTACACGGAATTAACCGGCACAATTGCCCTTTATCTCGAAAGCCATGAGTTACAATAAGAGGGCGCACCTGCAAACCAATATCGAGGCTGTCCGCATCGCTTTCACACTTGACAGGGAAAAGCGCAGGGCGACGGAAGCGGAGCAAGCCGTTTTACGACAGTACAGCGGCTTCGGCGGACTGAAATGTATCCTCAATCCGGCACAAGCAGAATCGGACAGAGCCTACTGGACGAAATCCGAGTCGGATTTATTCCCGACGGTTTCAGAATTACACGGGCTGATTCGCGAAAACTTGGAGGAAATCGACGCGGCGCTGAAAGCGGTCAGGGAAGGTAAATGGGATGAGTTTGAAAAAACACATCCGCTCTGTGTCATTCTCTGTTCTTCAACCCTTTTTTCTATAATCGGAAGGCGAAACGCCTGCAAGCCGCCGGAAATATTTCCCGAAAAAAGATTGTGACGGAAAGTTCAGTTCGTCGCTGATTTGCTGGATAGTCATGCTGGTGGTTCTGAGCAGGGATTTTGCCTTCAAAGCAACGAAGCCGTCAATCCATTCGCCTGCCGAAGCGCCGCTGTTTTCCTTGATGACCTTCGACAGATACCTTGGCGTGAGGCACAAACGGTCGGCATAGAAGCCAATGTTGCGCTGTTCGCGGAAATTTTCCTGCACCAGCTTCACAAACCTGTCCAAAAGAACGCATCCTTTCGACCGCTGCATGTTGGCGGACAGTATCTGCGACTGGTAAGTCATTGTGTGGTAAAACGCCAGAGTCAGATGCTTAACTATTTCCCGGCGTACGGAAAGGTCTTCGACCTTGCGGGTTTTCTTCAGCAGATTGCAGTAATCCAGCGCCGATTTCAGTTCCGGACTGTTCAGCGGGAGGCAGGGACTGTCGGCAAAGGCAAGCCGCAGCAGAAAATGTTCCCGCATGTCGGTAAGCAGGCTGCCGACAAACTGCCTGGACATGACGACAACAAAGCCCGAAAAATCTTCGCTGACATCCTCATACTGCAAAATCTCGCCCGGACGCGAGACCGTGATACTCGGCGCCTGTGAAACATAGGGCTTCAGATTGAGGCTTCCTTTCGTGTTCCCTTTTGTGCAAACGACAACAACTATCATATCCAGCTCAAAGGTATAAGCATACGGGGAAACAGCCACAAGATTGTCTATCAGAAAGACATCTTTTCCAACGGAATACATTTTATTCATATCGTCCAGTTAAAAACATTACATTCTTTTTCGTTACCGATTTTTTCTGCAAAGGTACAATATCCTGCATTTTGTCCAAAATTTGTACAAACAGACCTTGTGCGCGTACAACGCTCCCCGTACCTTTGCCGAAATTTTTTTAATAAAAGACAGTATGAAAAAGTATATTAAAAGCATTAAGCAACACGCTGATAACAGTGGAAAAGCAATGGATTGCTGCGTTAAAGTCAGATTTTTTGTATTGGGTTTAATTACCCTTATCGGCGGCAATATGCTGTCCGCTCAGGACATTATCGTCCCGAAAAGCGGCGAAGAAACCGAAATCAAAGTACGGAAAGTCAGTGCCGGCAGTGCAGAACACAAAAAGAACATCGCCTCCTTTAGGCTGATACAATTCGACATTCCCGATTTTATGAAATCGAAGGCAAAGACATATCCTGCCACAGATATGGATACAACGAGCCGGGAGCTGCGCTATTCACACAATTTTCAGTCGGGCATACCTGCCATGGACAACTATTTAGATATAAAAATCCTGGACGGTACAGGAAAGAAAATGAAGAAAGACGCTATCCGCTTCACCCTTGCAGACACTCCCGAAGCATTGAACAAGTACAATTCCGGCACTCGACTATATACGGCAGCGGGGATTCTTGGCATTGCAAGCCTTGGTATTCTGGTCGTCAGACTTTCCGGACCTGAACACAAATACTTTTGGATGACCGCCGGCATTGCCTGTGGCACAGGTGGATTTATCTGTAGAATAGTGGGCACTTCAAAACTGAAATCGGCGATTAATCTCCATAACGGAGCACAAGTAAACCGTCATGCCTCGGACCTATCCCTGAATTTTGGAGTACCCCAGTCGGGCGGGTTGGGATTGATGTTAAACTTTTAAACACAAGGCAATGACTGTAAAAGGAATAAGCCTGAAATTAATAAATAATTAAAATTATGGCAACAGAAGAAAAGAACACCGTGTTCGTAGCACTCTACGATTTGAAAATTTCGGAGAAAGTTGATGAGTCTCTGCTGTCGCAAATGCGACCCGGAAACTTCTCGACATGTCGAGGAAACTTCTCGACGCATCGTGAAAACTTCTTGACATGTCAGGAAAACTTCTCGACACATCGAGGAAACTTCTCGACATGTTTGGAAAACTTCTCGACGCATCGGGAAAACTTCTCGACATGTCGGGAAAACTTCTCGACGCATCGAGGAAACTTCTTGACATGTCGGGAAAACTTCTCGACGCATCGAGAAAACTTCGGGAACGAATGGCAAAAAGAAAAATTGTAAGTAAAACATATTGATTTATAAATATTTAATTAAAGAAATTATGAGTAAAGATTCTATTCCCCAAACAATTACTGGATTTAAGGAGTACATTGAAATCGCTTATCAGAAAGCGTCGGTGAATTTGAGCGCCTACGGGATTTCACCCGAAAAATTTGCCGTGATAACCGTCCTTTACAATAACTATATTGCAAAGTATGAATTGGCGGCAAACCCCGATACGGCGACGAAAGGCAACCGAGAGGCGCGCGACGAAGCACAGGACGCACTGGAAAAGGCATGGCGGCAGTTTCTGAACGAATCTATCCGTTTCAATACCTCGGTCAGTACCGCCGACAGGGAAGTTTTCGGCATCTCGCCGCGCGACGGCATACGCACCCCGCCGCAGACGCCGACCGACACGGGCATCGTGAACGTGAAACGCTTAGGCGCCTTCGAGTTTGAAGCCACCGTGATAGACGAAAAGACCTCAAAACGCAAGCTCCCGGAGCACGCCTCGGGCAGTTACATCTATCTGGCAATTTCCGAACCCGGCGTCATTCCCGAAGACATCGACGCATACCGGAAGCTGGATTTTTCGTCCAATGCGCACCACGAGCTGCACTTCTCCGCTGCCGAACTGGGCAAGCAGGCGAACGTCTATGCCCGCTATTCCAATCAGCATGGAAAGGAAGGTCCCGCCGGACCGATAGAGACGTTTTTCATCAATTAGCGCTTCTCCGTCCTTCCCCGCCTGATTCTCCGTTCAAGCTGTCTTAAAACACCGAAGCCCGTCCATGTCAGACGGGCTTCGGTGTTTTATCGGAGTGAGCCTCGATTCGACGATGTCGAAA
>JAISDR010000088.1 GCA_031264645.1 Prevotellaceae bacterium
GACATACTGCTGTTCTGGGCAGAAAAGGGCGTCGACGGGTTTCGATGCGACATGTGCGAAATGGTTCCGGCAGAATTTTGGAGCTATGCAACAGGGGAGGTAAAGAAACGGTATCCCAAGGTCATCTTTATCGGAGAAGCCTATTCCCCCGCCAGTTACAAACGCTGTATTTCTTCAGGATTCGACTGTCTGTACGACAAATCGGGGCTGTACGACTTGCTGAGGGCTGCAATCACCGGACATTCCGGTCTGGACAGATTGCAGGATTATCTTAATTCGGAAATCCGCGGAATGGAAGGCAGTATGCTGACTTTCCTGGAAAATCATGATGAGCAGCGTTTTGCTTCTCCGCAATTTGCCGGATCTCCCGAAAAGGCTGTTCCTCTGATGACTCTTGCCGCGACTCTTCATCCTTCGCCCGTGATGATATACTTCGGACAGGAAGTCGGCGCAAAAGCTTCGGGAGCAACAGGTTTTAGCGGCGACGACGGCAGAACGTCCATCTTCGACTATACGCACGTTCCCGAAATCCAGCAGTGGATAAACGGCGGGCGTTTCGATGGCGGACTGTTAAGCCGCGAACAGGCGGAACTGCGCAATTTCTACTTGAAACTGCTGAATATCTGCAATTCGGAAGAAGCAATATCAAACGGTCGTTTCGGAAACCTGTTCGAAAGCAATGCAAACGGCAAATCTCAGGGATTCAATCAGTATATGAACTGCGCTTTTGTGAGATATACGGAAAACAGCAGACTGATAATCTTTGTAACGATAGACCGGATTGCTCCCGACCTGTATCTGAAATTCCCTGCGGATTTATTTGCCGGCATGGGACTTGACAGGAATTCAAATCTCATAATCGAAGATATTTTGCTCTCAGACTACAAAACAGCAATTAGAGGAGAAGACCTTATCACGACCGGAATACACTTTACCGGCAAACCCATGAGCGCGGCAATACTCACAATTGAAAATTGAAGGGATTCAGACCACGATATTCAGCATCTTGACGGTTGCCTGAATTGCCGAAATAGTCTGGTCGGGATCAAGTCCACGCGTTTTAAATTCCCTGTCGCCGTTTTGCCAGGTAATGACTGTTTCGACCAGGGCGTCCGTTTTTCCGCCCGGGGGTATAGTCACTACATAATCCGTCAGTTTGGGTAAATTCATGTCCAGCGTGAGGTAGATTTTCCTCAAAGCGTTCATAAAAGCGTCGTACTGTCCATCGCCTGCGGAAGTTTCTTCGTAACATTCGCCCTTGATTTCGATACTCAGCGTGGCAACCGATTTCAATCCCTTGGCAACATTCAGGGAATAGTTGCGTATCTTGATTTTCTGTTCAATACCTTCGTTTTGAAGGACGTCCGATATTATGTACGGCAAATCCTCCGTTGTCACATTCTCCTTGCGGTCGCTGAGTTCAATCACCCGGTTTGTAACGCGCTGCATGGCTTCGGCGTCGAGCGGGATACCCATTTCCTCAAGATTCTTCAGGATATTCGACTTGCCGGACGTTTTACCGAGCGCATACTTGCGAACCCTGCCGAAGCGTTCGGGAAGGAGGTCGTTGTAATACAGTTTATCCTTGTTATCCCCGTCGGCATGAACCCCGCAAGCTTGGGTAAATACGTTTTCCCCGACAACCGGTTTATTTGCAGGTATCCGCACTCCCGAAAACGTTTCCACCATTCTCGACAGGAAAGTGAGTTTTTCCTCATTTACATTTAATTGTCTGCCGGTATAATCTTTCAGCACGGCGACAATGCTTGCCAGTGGAGTGTTTCCCGCGCGTTCGCCAAGTCCGTTGACGGTGGTATGAATGCCCTTAACTCCCGTTTTCGCCGCTGCCAAAGTATTGGCGACAGCAAGATCGTAGTCGTTATGTGCATGAAAATCAAAATGGACGTCGGGATAACGCTCGCACATTTCCCGGCAAAAACGATACACTTCATCGGGAGACAGTATTCCAAGCGTGTCGGGCAGCATGATACGCTGTACCGGCATGTTTTTCAGACGGTCAATCAAGTAAAACACATACCCTTTGGAATGACGCATGCCGTTGCTCCAGTCTTCAAGATAGATATTGGCTTTCATACCCGATTTCGCAAGTATGTCAAGCATTTTGTCGATATCGGCAATATGCTCTTCCGGGCTTTTACGCAATTGACCTATAAGGTGTTTCAGCGAGCCTTTGCTCAATATGTTCACCACCTTCGCCCCTGCGTCGCGTATCCATTCTATGGATTTCATACCATCGATAAATGCCAATACTTCAATCCGTTCAAGATGACCGTTCTGATCCGCCCATTTGGTTATTCGCTGCACAGCCTCCAGTTCGCCTGCCGAAACACGTGCGGAAGCGATTTCGATGCGATCAACTTTCACGTCTTCAAGCAGTAGTCGTGACATGTGCAGTTTCTCGGATGCGGTGTATGACACTCCCGAAGTCTGTTCCCCGTCGCGCAGGGTGGTATCCATTATTTCGATTTGCATGTCTCGTTTTAATATAGGAGCAAAGTCGTCAGTCTTTCAGCTTGCTTATGCGCTCAAAAAGACTGTGAGTTTGCTTTAGTAAATCATCGTACAAGGCTTTATAATGTTGCCTGACCAATTTGGGATTATCTTTCCCGTCGGGATGGTTTGCCCTCTGATACATGACGTTATACATCTCCACCGCATCCTCTATGATAGAATATGCAGCATCGGGGTTTTGCTTGGGATTAAGCATGATAAACAACTGACTGTCGGAAATAACTTCGCCGACCAAAAAAGCAATATCTTTCTTTAAATTTTTAACACTTGCCATTTTCTTTATTTTTATATTTTTAATTATTACAATATTTCTTTATTTTCCAATAAGATGAATAAATTCTTCACGCGTACGGCTGTCCTTCAAAAATATTCCGGTGAATGCCGATGTAACTGTTGTGGAATTTTGCTTTTGTACACCTCTTATTTGCATGCACATGTGAGCCGCTTCCACAACTACCGCCACGCCCAGCGGATTGAGAGTGTTATGTATACAGTCGCGGATTTCCAGCGTCAGCCGTTCCTGTACCTGCAGCCGGCGCGAAAAAGCGTCGACAACTCGGGCAATCTTGCTCAATCCTGTGATATATCCGTTGGGAATATACGCCACATGAGCTTTTCCATAAAACGGGAGAATATGGTGCTCGCACAGGGAATACATCTCAATATCCTTAACCAAAACCATTTGCTTGTAATCTTCCTTAAACTTCGCCGAATTTAATATCGCAGTAGGGTCAATATCATATCCTTGAGTGAGGAACTGCATTGTTCTTGCGACACGTTTGGGCGTTTTTAGCAGACCTTCGCGGGTGGCGTCCTCGCCCAGCAATCCTATAATCCGGCTGTATAAATCGCCCAACTGCTCTGTCTTTTCAAGATCCTCGGGACCCTGCAGTTTTTCGTAGCCTTCGCTGTCGTTAAATATCTGCATTTAAACAAGTTTCAACAGTTCCCTTACTAAATTGTCTGCGCTTTCGGCAATCTGCTCAATATTGGCGTTAAGCATGTAGGCAGGAGTTGATACAAGCCTGTATTTCTCGTCTACAACTGTTTCGCAATGAGTGGTAACGACGTGCTCAGCCCCGTTTTTCTCAGCGGCTTCCGAAGCGTCGCATGCATCCCCCAGAGTGATTTTGCAGCCCTTGAACACCTTAGCCAGTATAACAGGCGATATGCACATTGCTCCAACAGGCTTTTTCAACTTGTTCGCCTTGAGCAAAATTTTCTCCAGCTCGGGAATAACAGAATAGTTTTCACCTTTGTACGCATAATCGCAGAGGTTTTTTGCCGCTCCGAAACCTCCGGGAAAAACTATCGCATCAAATTTTTCGGGATCAAGTTCGGAGAGCGGCGAAGCTTTTCCTCTCGCAATACGCGCCGATTCCGCCAAAACATTTCGCTTTTCTTTCACAACAGCGCCGGAATAGTGATTCACAACGTCGGACTGTTCTTTGTCGGGCGCAAATATCGAATATTCGCATCCCGCCTTCCTGATTGCCAATAATGCAAG
>JAISDR010000141.1 GCA_031264645.1 Prevotellaceae bacterium
AACAGGGGAAAGGCGGACGTCTGGTTTGGCAACCTCCTGGGAGCAATAGGCGCCGGCGATAACAGGTTTACGGCAGCGAAGGAATGGGGCTCTTACGCAAGTCCGCTCATAAACAAAATCTTCAACGACGCCGAACACGCGGCGCGCCTGACGGATGCAGAGAAGCGCAGACTGGCAGAATGGGTGGATCTCAACGCAACATATTATGGCGACTATGCCTCAAATTACGCATACAACCCGAACGGGCGTTCGCCGCTCAGCCAGGCAGACCTCGAAGCGATTGGCGACTGCACGGGCGGAAAGTCGGCATGGGACAACAATTGGAGAGAAAACCGGACAATGCCGATATACTTCGACAATCCGGAAAAAAGCCCCGTACTGAAAGGTCTTACGGGGACAAACTACGACAGCGCGCTGTCTCTGATAACAAAAGGACATAAGCAGCTTAAAGCCGATCCCGACGTGGACTGGGCGGGCGTCGCAGCCATGCCCGGCAATCCTGACGCAGTTCCGGACAGGCAGTACGCACGCAGAGCGACAGACCAGTGGAGGCTCGACAAGGTTCTTATGCGCAACGCAATAGAGGCTGCCAACAGAAAGGCGATCGCGGAAGGCAGAAAACGCTATGACAATCTGCTTGATCCGGACCCGGCAAATTATTTGCCCGAGTGGCCCGATTCGGCTGCACAACCTTATCCGGGACGTTAGAAAACAAACAGAAATTTGTTGTCAAGGTACGCGAAATAAATAAGATGTAAGTAACATGTAAAAAATAAAATGGCAAGATTTTACTCGGATGTACGGCTGTTCCGAACATGTTCTGAAGTTTTCCGAACATGTTCCGGAGTTTTCCGAACATGTTCCGAAGTTTTCCGAACATGTTCCGAAGTTTTCCGAACATGTTCCGGAGTTTTCCGAACATGTTCCGGAATTTTCCGAACATGTTCCGGAGTTTTCCGAACATGTTCCGGAATTTTCCGACACATCCGGAGCGTCAAAATCGGAATTTGGAAATACGAAATATTCGATGACAATGTGCCTTAGTAAATGCTTCTTAATATAATTGCCATCTTATTTTTTATACATTACTAAATTATTATAATAATAAGCGTTTTATGAAATCTTTGTGTTCTTATTGGGCTTTGTGGGAAACTTTCTTTTGTTTCAAATACTCCGAAGGCAACATTCCATATTCTTCCTTGAAACATTCACGGAAGTATCCGATATCTTTAAATCCTGATTTGTCGGCAGTTTCGGATATATTGTATGTACCTGACAAGAGCAGACGGGCTGCATTTTTCAATCTTATTTTACGGATAAATTCGGTTGCCGGCATTCCTGTTAATCCCTTTACTTTCCGATAAAATGCAGATTGACTCATATTCATTTTTTCCGTTATGAAAACAATATTCAGATGTTCGTTATCAAGATTAGCCTCAATGACAGCCATTATTTTAGACAAAAATTCCTCGTCTAATTTACTCATTTCCGTCAGTTTGTCCGACAGTGTTATCTGTTCGGCAGCGGTATTTGTTTTTATTTGTTCCATAATTTGCTGTGCCAGTTTTTGGCGCGATTCCAGCAGATTATTCATGCGGCTGCGTAATAATCTAGCGCTGAAAGGCTTTGTCATGTATGAATCAGCGCCGCTATTGTATCCTTCTTCCTTATCTTGAATAGCGTCTTTTGCCGTCAGGAGGATAATCGGGATATGACTTGTACGTACATCGTCCTTCAATGTACGGCACAGTTCGATACCGTCCATTACAGGCATCATAATGTCACAGACAATTATATTGGGAATATATTTACGTGCGGCGTCGAGACCTTCCTTTCCGTCGGCAGCCGTGATAATTTTGTAGTTAGCGGCAAAAGAGGTCGATATATAATTTCGTATTTCATCATTATCCTCGACAACAAGTAAAACAGGGCTGGTACAGGCATCCTTTTCTTCGTCAGAATCGGTGTTAATATCTGTTTCATCGGATATTGACGTCTCCGGATTATCATTTTCCCTGTGTACGGCATTGGGATATGTATTTTCGGTCAGTATGCGAAAAGTAAACGTAGAGCCTTTACCCTCTGAGCTTTCGGCATAAACCGCACCTTCGTGCAGTTCGGCAAGCGACTTGACCAGAGCCAAGCCGATACCCGTACCTGAAGCCTGATGTTTATTTTTAGCCTGATAATAACGGTCGAAAATATATGGAAGCGATTCGGCATCAATACCGTAACCCGTATCGCTCACTTCGATGTCGGAATAACTGACACTATTATCAATGACTTCGCGCAACGATATCCGGATTTCTCCTTTAGGAGTATATTTCATTGCGTTCGAGAGAAAATTGTTCAGCGCTATAGTAATTACATCGGAATCGAAATATAAAACAGCATTTTTTGTTTCGATATTGATATGAAAATTCACCTTGTCATTATGGTTTATTTCCTTGTATCGCAGACCTGTTTCCGTAACTAAACTTGCGAGATTACCTTTACAGACAGTCAGTTTGCGGTTTTGTGTTTCTGTTTTCCGAAATTCGAGAATCTGGTTGATAAGATTCAGAAGCCGGATAGCGCTGTCGTGTATTATATTAATTTTCTTGATATAAGTATCCGGCAGATTATTGTCGTTGACTAAATCTTCGAGCGGACCGAGAATAAGGGTTAACGGCGTCCGTAATTCATGGGTAATGTTAGTATAAAAACGCAGGCGTTCTTCGTTAAGTCCCTGTTTACTGATATTTTCTTTTCGTTCAAGTTCCAGAGAACTTTCGAGTTTTATTTTGTTTTTATAGAAATGGACAAATGAATAAACAAGTGAAAAAAACAAACAGACGTATAACATTTTAGCATACCACGTAAGCCAAAGCGGAGGCAGTATATGAATAGTTAACGAAGCGATATGCGATTCGTCCCATTCATGATTTCTCAGGCGGGCTTTAATTTTGAAACGATAGTTGCCATATGCTATATTCCTGAAAGTCACTTGATTTTCACCTTGCGTATTCGACCATCCGTCTTCGAGACCTTCAATCATATAAGCATATTCCACCAGATTGCTTTGCGAATAATCGGGAACGGTAAACGACAGCCGAAACGAATTTTGTTTGTACGGCAAACGTATAGCGCCCTGCTCTACCGGGACAAAAAATCCACCCTGACGGCTTTCTATCTGCTTGTCAAGAACCTCACAATCCAGAATATGCACAGGCGACACTTGACGAATTTCGGCAAAATCGTTCGGGTCAAAATAGCAAACTCCACCCAGAGAACCAAAATAAATCAAACCGTCGGACGAAATACCGGCAGAACCCTGTATAAAATTCTCCATTGGAATGCCATCCCTGTAATTATAATTATCAAATTTCCTGTTTTGTTTATCCCAAAAAGAAATTCCATTGTCGGTACTTATCCATATATTATTGTTCATATCGCCTTGGATAGCAAGTACGTGACTGTTCTCAATACCTTCTTTATCGCCATACAGTTCAAAATCGGCAGGCGTTTCGGTGTCTTTGAAATATGCAATACCATTACGGGTTGCCGCCCAGATATCTCCTTCCATATCCATATAAAGGTGAAAAATCGCATTTGAACAGAAGCCGTTATCGACTTCGATATGCGAAACTAATTGGTTATCGGCATTAAAGACAAAAATACCTTTGCCGAAAGTCCCAATCCACAATTTCCCCTGCCGGTCGCGCAGAATGCTGTATACCGTCTTGTCGGTAAGGTGTTTGTTGATTTGTTCTTCATTTTTGAGGCAGTTGTTTTGATACGAAAAAATTCCCCTTTCTGTGCCTGTAAGCATTTTGCCGTCAGTATCTTCAAAAAAGACGATAAAACCAATATTGCCTGCGTCTAACTTTACACGACTGAACTGACTGTTACGTTCGTTATATCTTAAAATGCCTTCGTTATACAATCCGAACCATATATGCCCCTGCCTGTCGTTTTTGATTGCAACAACATTATTGCGAGGATTAACTGTGTACCCGGAAATGTCTATTACCGTCTTTTCCTGATTGTTCCGAAACAGGATGATTTCGTTTTCACCGCCTGCCCATATTTGTTCCCCGTCGGAAAAAATTCCCCAGACAGGTTTATTTTTCATTGCGTTGGTGTATGGAAGCATTTGAAACAGAGGTTGGGTGTGACCGATAAAATCAATTCCGCTGCCATAATTTCCTGTCCAGATATTGCCGAAAGAATCCTGAAGAAAGTTTTGAATATTGCCTGAAGGAAACATATTGTTGTTTGCGGATATTATATTGCGGAACTTTACTTTTTCGGGACTGATGAACATGGCGCTGTTCAAATCGAAGATACTGATACCGCCATTTCCCGAGGCTATCCATAGTGTCCCGTCGTCCATTTCGCGGATGCTTTGAATGTGGTCGGTAATCAGCGAGAAAGGGTCGTTTTTTTTATGCCGGAAACAGATGAAATTATCCGTTTGAGGGTTGTAAAGAGCAAGCCCCTGATTTGTACCTGTCCAGACGTTTTTCTGTTGGTCGATACAGATTGAATAAACGGTATTGCCCGGTATGCTATACGGATTTGAAGGGTCGTTGCAATAATTCCGCACAGTACTGTCTTTTAGATTAATAATGCTCATTCCATCGAAAGCATGACCTACATAGAGGTTGCCTTTGCTGTCTTCGACAGCGCACCAGTTAGGCGATTTCAAATCTTTAACATTACTTTTATCGGAAAACAGTTTAAACTGTTTTGTTTTCTTGTCATAATGTTCTATCCCAACATGATAATGAGTAATCCAGACGCCGTTTACGGCGTGCGAAAGGTGAACGACATCGTTAGTTACCAGTCCGTTTTCGACTGTATAATTATGGAAACCGTATGTTTTACAATCAAAAACACTGATTCCATCGCGTTGCGACCCTATCCACAGAGTATTTCCTTCTTTGTCGTAAAGAAGAGTATTCAATTCGTTGCCAACGATTATGGAATTACTTTTTTTATAAACAGTAAATAATCGACCGTCGAAACAATTCAGTCCCGATTCGGTTGCAATCCAAATACGACCTTGACCGTCGTAAACCATATCTTTCACATAGTTGTTTGACAGACCGTTTTCGACGCCCAAATGCTTAAGCGCATACGGTTGAGCAACGCAAATTCCAGACAACAACAACAACAAACATAAACAAAAAATCCTTATTCCTTTCATAGCGCAAAAATAATACTTTTTTTCGGGTTCGGACTTTCGCCGTTTTTTAGAACGCTTGAATAATTGTCTTATATTTAGTTCATTATATTGGCAAAACGCAAAATCAAGTTCAATCAATAATCAATTTTGAACGATTTACCATGCTAATTGAACGATTTACCCATCTTTTTTTCTGTGAACGGTAAATCGTTCATTACCGATTTACCCCGTTAAATTGACTTGTTTACCTCACATTTTGACCGATTCGCCTATTGTATATATTTGTTATACACCTTACCTTTGCACCGAATTTGCATCGAAATTATAATAAGTAAAATATATGAGAAAAATAAAGATTTTAATGTTATTGGCTGTTACAGTTGCGCCAATATTTACGACGACAACACTAAAGGCTCAGACATCAAAAAAATACGCTATATTCGGCGATACTTTGACAACTGATGCACAGTGGCAAGGCAAAGATTTTTCACGTAAAGGGGGATATATTGCAGGCAGCAATTCCCGATATATTTACGTAAATCCTAAAGACTCCGCTATAATTGCGGGATTATCTATTCCTGTTCGCGAAAACCCGGCTCCGGGCGAGTATCGCTATATCAGTTTTGCGTGGGTAAAATGGGGCGGCGAACAAATTGCCATGAGATTTGAACACGATTCCACCGCCAAATATTCGGCGTCAGTGAAGAGAAAGTATAATTACACTTATTTTGCGGGCGAAGTAAATGATTTGACGGGACTGAGGATTGCAACAAAAGCTCCTGGCAACTGGGTGGTGACCACGCGCGATTTGTGGAAAGATTTTGGTAACTTCACTCTTACAGGCATTTCATTTATTTGTCCTGTAAGACGTGACGCCGGTTTTGATGCTGTTTATCTTGGTCGCTCTCAAAATGATTTTGGAAATGCGCCACAGATAGTTCCGGACAAAGTAGCCACGCCGCAGGCTGTCGGAGGAGATGAAGGCTTGTCGCCTGCAGAAGACGATGAAGGCGGGCAATCCGAAATGTCTGCTGAAGGCGGGCAATCCGAAATGTCTGTTGAAGAAGAAGGACAATCTGCCGCCGTTCAAATAGACTGGGCAGCTCAGATAAGAGCCGGCGGAGCTTGGATGTATCCGCTCTATCTGTTGGGTGTGATGGCGTTGGCAGTAGCCTTACAGCGAATGATGACCTCGCGTGCGAAGTATCTGGCTCCCCGAAAATTGCGTACAGCCGTGCGCGACAGTCTCTCCAAAGGCAATATTGATGACGCTGTCACTGCATGCGAGAAGTATTCATCGACCTTATCCAAATCGGTACAGTTCATTTTTTTACATCGGAATGCAGGACGGGAAGCCGTCAGTCAAACGGCAGGCGACATAGCCTCTCGCGACATACGCGCTCACATAGCCCGCATTTATCCGCTGTCGGTCATCGCTTCCATCGCGCCGCTACTCGGCTTGCTCGGTACAATTGTAGGTATGATCGAAGCATTTGGAATTGTCGCTTTGTATGGAGATGAAGGCGGCGCCGCCATTCTGTCGGATTCAATATCGAAAGCTCTTATCACTACTGCGGCAGGTTTGATTATAGCAGCCCCGTCGATTTACATCTATTTTGTGATAAAAAACAAAATAATGCGACTGGCGTCTCTGATTGAAATAGAAATAGAAAATGTGATTACCACATTGTATCTGAACGATAAACAGTAAATTCATAACTCCTTAATAAAAAAGAAATCCATGAAACTCTCTGTAGAAGATGATGATAAAGTAGAAGTAATGATGTCTCCACTGATAGACTGCGTATTTTTGCTGCTGATATTTTTTCTTGTAACAACCATGATGAAAAAATGGGAGATGCAAATCCCGTTGACTCTGCCGTCGTCGACGTCGAGCCTTTCCACAAAGCGATCGACTCAGGAAGCAATCATTATTGCTGTAGATGAACAGAAAAATGTTTACAGCGTGGCGGGTCACGATGCTTATTCGGGACAAAGCAGTTATGTCAAAATAAGAGATCTGGATATTTTCCTGAATGAGTTGCAAAGTCGGGAAGGGACAGAAATTACCGTCGATATTGCGGCTTATCGCACAGTATCTGTTAAGACTGTTATTGAAATATTTGATAAATTTCAATTAAAAGGCTTCACACACACCAGAGTACGTTTGGGGAGCAAGCCATATCAGTTGCCGTATCAATTTAAATAAGAATTAAAAATTATGAATTTAAAGAACATACATGATAACGAAGAACCGGAAGTATCGATGTCGCCGCTTATCGACTGTGTATTTCTGCTGTTGATTTTTTTCCTTGTTTCGTCGATGACAAAAGTAAAAAACAGAGACATAAACGTCGAATTGCCTGCCTCCGTATCGGCAATCAAACTGAAACCCGACGACAAACAGGCAATCGTCGGATTAGACAGCGAAGGTAATATCTATTGGGACGGGCGCCCCTGTTCGACCAACTTTTTGCTCGAACAGTTGCGTACCGTATGTATAGAAACACCCGACCGGCGCATACGTATCGACATGGATAAGGATTCTCCCTTCGGACGCTTTGTCGAAGTGATGGACGCCTGTCAATTTTATAATTTAAGTAACATTGGAATAAGAACATACGATGAAAACTACAACCGACGCTAATCGTTATATAAAGATCATTTCATGGTTGATAACACTCCTTGTCGGAGGAGGACTGGTATTCCTGTTCAACATGTTACCTTCTCCCGACATGAGTAAACAAAATCTTGATTTGCAGCAATCGAGAAAAAATAAACCGGTAAGGGCGGTAACCCGTCAAATCAAGGAAGATCAAGCCCGGCGTTCGCTTCCCGAAAACTATGCACAGCAATTAGTCGAACAATCGGAGGTGTTGATAAAAATGGAATTGCAGGAGAGGTTGAAAACATTTCAGGATATGTCAAAAAAGATGCGTAAGAGCAAAGCGGAATATTTGAACCGTATCGAAACGCGGAAATTACCGGCTACAGCGCCTGCCGACGCAAATAATACATCGGTAGCCCGCCAGATTCCGCAAGTTGTCGATAAACCGCTCGGAGCAAATTTTTCGGTACAGGATATTTATGATCTGCTACAGCAGTATGAGTTGGAAATCCAAAGAAATAATCTGGCAGTCATTGCCGCCAAAAGAGCGCTGTCTCAGGGATTTTCGTTTCCGGAAGTTTATAACTCATTGACCATGGGCACATCGCTTATGCCGACATTCAGCGAATTGATTCGCAATCAACTGAACGGCGCAGCCTGGGAACGTTCGGAAATGAGCAATGCCAGCGCCGGATTGGAGATCAAAAGTACTGCCGACCTGAATAATTATCGAGGTTTGCTTGGACAGGCTACACGACAGGCAGGATTGGCAGGCACTCGACTGGAAAATCTTTTCGGCGTCTCAAAACCGGGTAAATGGGGGCAGCCCGGAGGATTCGGCAGTGGTAGCGGCGGCGGTTATGGCTACGGTTATGGCGGCGACGTGACTGCAAATGCTAACAATATGAACATTAAAGCGCCGAATCGTTATGTGCCGCGTCTGAACGAAGATATGGTGAAAGCACAGGCATTGCCCGGACGCCGTTTTTCGAAAAACAGCGATCGCAAGGGATGGCTCTATATTAATACATGGTATATGATAGGACCATGGGAAAACTATGGACGTAATGACTTTGCTTTCGTTCATCCGCCTGAAATAGCCGTTGATTTTGATGCTGTTTATACCGACGGTCAGGTTGGTAAAGGGCTTGCCGAAACCGATGCGCATCCTACTCGCATGTATGGCGATACAGTATGGCTTGACGGTAAACTGCGATGGATTTTCATGCAAAGCGAATCAATGCACAATACAGTACCCGTTACCACAGGTCATTCGACCTCTTACGCCTACACAGAACTTTACTTCGACGAAGCAACCACGATGCAGGTTGCTATAGGTACTGATGATAGCGGAAAAATCTGGATTAACGGTAAAACGGTATGGCAAGATTCGGGCGTCAGTTTTTATTATATTGATGAACATATCTCTCCATTTCAATTTCAGCAAGGATGGAATAGAATTTTGGTGCGTATTGAAAATGATGGCGGGGGACCGGCCGGTTTCAGTTTTTTAATTATTCCTCTGAATAAATAATCTCTTTGAGCGACGAATTATGTCCAATGTGCATAGATTGTTTTTCTTCTTGAATAGGACACAAAAATTTTACTCTGAATCCTTTCCATGAAAGAAGAAACAACAATGACAGAATGGTCGATTTTTTGTTT
Organism: Prevotellaceae bacterium; assembly: GCA_031264645.1. Taxonomy (GTDB): domain Bacteria; phylum Bacteroidota; class Bacteroidia; order Bacteroidales; family UBA932; genus JAIRLF01. Next base: position 9,444 of record JAISDR010000141.1, read on the forward strand.
CAGTTTCCAATTTTGTCGCTGTTTTAATTCCCCGTAAGTCATAATTTGAATCCTTTTGTTTGATTTGTTTGTTGCAATCTTTCCGGCATCTGCGAATTGGTATTGCCGCAGTTTTTTATGAAATCGTTTGTTGTCAATTTGCCGGACATTAAATCGTGTATTTCTCTGGCAGCCTTTTGCGTTTCATCTTCGTTTTTGATGCTGTTTTTATGCGAACTGCCTTCATTCCTGTCATCGCCGGTATCAATCGGTTTCAGTGACAGCTGAATCTTTCTGTCCAGAGCCGCCAGTTCCGTTTTCAGGTCTTTCAATTCATTTTCCCTGCGCCATGTGGAGCGGACAATTTCCTGCAATACCGGCAAATCAGCCGAGATTTTTTTGTTCTCCTGTTCGTATGTTTTTATCAGAGAGGGAATTTTTTCCAGAGCATTGAGAAAATAGCGAACGGCTAATTTGGGGTCGTTGGCAATATGACCGTTGTTGTATGAATATTTGATATTTCCCTCGCCCTCAATAAAAAAGCGATTCTGTTTCATGAAAAGACCTTCCTTCATGGAATCTTCGGTCTTTACCAGCAGACTGAATCCGTAGAGCGAACCGATTTTGTAGTGTTCGCTGTGGGTGGTGGCATTGTCGTTCAGACTGGCAAGTTTCGCGGCAAGAGATTTAAGGTCGGCATTTTCAACTCCGTTTAATTTCAGGGGATTGAGTTTATTTCCCTCACTTTCGTACTGAACCCTGTCACTGAAATCTTTCCAGTCGGTTTTCATGCGTGATATCAGTTCACTGTTGCCGTCCACTGTGCGGAGAATGTCATCGCGCCTGTGTTCGGATACAGCCCTGTTTTGATTGAAGCCCTTACGCTCACTTTCGAGAGTGGCGATTTTCTTTTCCAGCCGCGCCTTTTCCAGCAAATCGGTATTACCGGAGAGAATGGCTACATACTCCGAAAAATTCATGCCCGATTTTTCGTCCAGACTTCCCTCATCAATCGTCCGTGCGCCCATATTGTTGGTCTTCAACTGTGTGATGAACAGCTGCTTGTTGTGAAGCAGATTAAACTTGTAGGAATCAAGGCTTTTTTCCACGGCATAGATTATTACATCCACTTTATTGTCTGCAAACTGTCCGGCTGTTTCGTTGCCTTTGCGTATTGCCCGACCTTCGCGCTGTTCCAAATCCGAAGGTCGCCA
>JAISDR010000187.1 GCA_031264645.1 Prevotellaceae bacterium
GCAGCCCGAAGGGCTTGATTTTCATAACCGCAGGTCGCGACCTGCGGTAAATAATCAATCCCGGTCACTACCTGAAAGGTAGGACTTAAAGCACAATCAAAAATCCTACCTTGCAGGTAGATTATACATTCGCCCTTCTTCCGCAGGTTGCGACCGGTTCGCCCCTGCGATGGACTGAAACCGGCATCTGCATTGTGATATTATTGATATTATTGACAACGGTAATCACGGTAACGACATGTAGGGGCGAACCTGTGTGTTCGCCCTGCTGTGTGTTCGCCCTGCTGTGTGTCCGCCCTGCTGTGTATCCGTCATTGCGTGTCGCTCTTTCATAGCTGCACCCGGATAAGCGTTTTTTTGCAGATACAAAAAAAACAGTTAATTTTACGCTCGAAAATTAGTTTGCAAGTATGAAATTTGAGCTCACGTCAGAATATAAACCCACAGGGGATCAGCCGGAAGCGATAAAGCAGCTGGTCAATAATTTCAATTCAGGACAGCAGTGTTCTACCCTTTTGGGGGTTACCGGTTCGGGAAAAACGTTCACCATGGCCAATGTTATATCGCAATTAAACAGGGCGACATTAGTATTAAGCCACAACAAAACATTAGCCGCGCAGCTGTACAGCGAATTTAAGAATTTTTTCCCCAATAATGCTGTAGAATATTTTGTATCCTACTACGATTATTATCAACCGGAGGCATATATCCCGCATACGGATACCTACATAGAAAAAGATTTGCAGATAAACGAAGAAATAGAAAAACTGAGATTGAGCGCCACATCGGCATTGCTTTCGGGGCGGCAGGACGTTATTGTTGTTTCCTCCGTATCATGCATGTATGGCATAGGAAATCCGGAGGACTTCAATGCAAATACCATTCAGATTTATACGGGACAGAAACTGAGCCGCAACAAATTGCTCTATGCACTGGTTGACGCTCTGTATTCGAGAAACGAGCTTGAATTTAAACGAAGTACTTTTCGCGTCAAGGGAGATACGGTTGACGTGTATCTTGCCTATGGCGACTATGCCTACAGAATAGTGTTCTGGGGAGACGAGATTGAGCATATTGAAATCTTCAACCCCGTGTCGGGAGTTACTATAGATACTCCGCAGACAATAAGCATATTTCCCGCCAACGTGTTTGTAACTCCGAAAGAACGTTTGCATCAGGCCATCAGGAATATTCAGGATGATATGCTTATACAGCGGAATTTTTTCCTGTCGCAGAAGAAAAGCATGGAGGCAAGAAGAGTCCAGCAAAGAGTTGAATATGATTTGGAGATGATAAAAGAACTGGGTTACTGCCCCGGCATCGAAAACTATTCGCGCTATTTCGACGGACGCGCCGCCGGCAGCAGGCCATTTTGCCTGTTAGACTATTTTCCGGGTAATTTCCTGACGTTTATAGACGAAAGTCATGTGACCATTCCGCAAATACGTGCAATGTACGGAGGCGACCATTCGAGAAAACAGAATCTGGTGGAGTACGGTTTCCGCTTGCCTGCTGCAATGGACAACAGACCTCTTAAATTTTCAGAGTTTGAATCAATTGTGGGACAGGTGCTGTTTGTAAGCGCAACGCCTGCCGAGTATGAACTTGACAGGTCGGAGGGCATAGTCGTTGAACAGGTTATCCGTCCTACCGGCTTGATTGACCCGATGATTGAAGTTCGTCCTACAGAAAACCAGATAGATAACCTGATTGAAGAAATCGTAATCAGAGCAAAGAAAAACGAACGCATTTTGGTTACAACTCTGACAAAACGCATGGCAGAGGAACTTAGCAAATATTTCGATAAGTTGAAGATTCGTTGCCGGTATATACATTCCGATGTGGAGACCCTTGAACGTGTAGAAATTATGGATGAATTGCGAAGAGGCGTTTTCGACGTCCTTATCGGGGTCAATCTTTTGAGAGAAGGGCTGGATATTCCGGAAGTCTCAATGGTTGCAATACTTGACGCCGACAAGGAGGGATTTCTGCGCTCGGCACGCTCGTTGACGCAAACGGCTGGAAGAGCTGCCCGACATCTTGACGGCAGAGTAATAATGTACGCCGATAAAATTACCGATTCGATGCAGCGCACTATGGACGAAACAGAAAGAAGACGTGCAAAACAGACAAAATACAATGAACAGCACGGCATAACTCCTACTCAGATAACAAAAGCCAACCGTTCGATGCTGACAGGAGAAAGTATCAAAACAGAGAAATATGCTTACATTGAACCTGAAAGCGGAAATATTGCCGCCGAACCCGTCGTGCAGTATATGTCGAAACAGGAACTGGATAATGCTATCTCCGAAGCCCGCCAGCGAATGGAAAAAGCCGCTAAGGAACTTAGTTTTCAGGAAGCTGCAATGTATCGAGACGAAATGTATGGACTGATGAAATTATCCCAAAGTTTCCATTAGGCTTATTCAACTTCAAACTTAAAAGTCCACGCATATTTGCAGGGACGGTTTTCGGGCGACTGCAAAGCGGCCGGAATTTCGATTCTGACGCCGCCGTCGAAGGTGGACGACCATTTCAGCGGTTTACTGTATCCCAGCAGTCGCACCTTGCTTCTCTTTTTTGGCGTTACGGAAGGGATGATCAGTTCCCTGTCGGGAAATGTTTCGACAAATGCATAGACCCGTTTGTTGTCTTTGCTTCGGGTGAAACGTATGTCGCCGGATTTCCATACGTCCCGTATGCGGGTTTCGTAGATTCCTTCGCCGTTCACTTTCAGCCACTGTCCCACCGCTTCCAGCCTTTCGATAACCGTCGGATGAAAACGTCCTGTTTTATCGGGGCCAATCCCGACCATGAAACTTCCGCCCTTGGCTACGGCGTCAACAAGATTGTGAACCACCCATTCTGTGGTTTTGTATTTGGTCGAATCGGAAAAATAACACCAGTAATCCGCCAGCGGATAGATAACCATCCACGGCATATTGGTATTTTCCCTGCTTTCGGGAACAAAGTTTTCCGGAGTGTAATAGTCTCCGTAATTGCCGATGCCGCGGGCGCGAATCATCACATCGGACTGGAGACGGCGCATCATTTTGACCGTCTCTCTGATTTCGGGCCAGACGTCTTCGGCCAGCCACATGTCAAGGCAAAGCATATCAATCTTTCCGTAATTGCCGAGCAGTTCGCGCAGCTGTTCGCGGTGGCGCGTTACCATGCGGGCGGTTTCTTCCGGCGTCCGGTCGGGAGCGGTGAAAGTACGGAAACCGTTTCCCCATCCGCCGTA
>JAISDR010000212.1 GCA_031264645.1 Prevotellaceae bacterium
ATATGGATATTTCAATAATCATACCTTTATATAATGAAGAAGAATCCATTCCTCATCTGATTGAATGGATTGAAAGAGTTGTGTCGGCGCACGGATTTTCCTGTGAAATCATAATGATAAACGACGGCAGCAGCGATTCGTCGTGGGAAGTCATAGAAAATCTTGCGAAGAAAAACAGCAGTATCAGGGGCATAAGCTTCCGGCGCAATTACGGGAAATCCGCGGCGCTTCACTGCGGCTTCCAGGCGGCGCAGGGCGATGTTGTCATCACCATGGATGCTGATTTGCAGGACAGTCCCGACGAAATCCCCGAACTGTACCGAATGATAAAGGAAGAAAACTACGATCTGGTGTCCGGCTGGAAAAAGAAACGCTACGATAACGCACTGACCAAAAATATCCCATCCAAAATATACAATGCCACCGCCCGTAAAATCTCCGGCGTCAAGCTCCACGACATGAACTGCGGACTGAAAGCATACAGGAACGACGTCGTGAAATCCATAGAAGTTTACGGTGAAATGCACAGATATATTCCCATAATAGCCAAGTGGTCGGGATTTTACAACATCGGGGAAAAGGTTGTTGAACACAGGGCGCGGCAGTACGGCAAAACGAAATTCGGACTTAGCCGCTTCATCCACGGGTATCTTGATTTGCTTACCATAATGTTCATTTCGAAATTCAGGAAAAGCCCCATGCATCTCTTCGGGACTGTCGGAAGCCTGATGTTTTTCCTCGGTCTCCTTGCAACCGTTTGGCTGGGCGTATACAAAATTTACTGCGTATCAAAGGGAATACCTGCAATTCTGGTTACGGACAATCCGTATTTCTATATTGCGCTTGCAGCAATGATTTTAGGAACACAGCTGTTTCTCGCCGGTTTTTTAGCCGAACTGATTTCGCGCAGTTCTTCGGAAAGAAACAGTTATCTTATAAACAAAACAATTTAATTCAATTCAATTTAATATGGCAACATTTGAAACAAAGTATCCGGGTAATTTGCGAACGGAAATAACTCATTTGCAATCGGGAAACACTCTGACGACAGACGCTCCCTCGGACAATCACGGAAAAGGGGAATTTTTCTCTCCTACAGATTTACTTGCTTCGGCTTTGGGAAGCTGCATGCTGACTATCATGGGTATAGCGGCGCAAACTCATGGCTTCACTATAGACGGCGCTACCATGGAAACGACCAAGATAATGAGTTCGAATCCGCGCAGGGTAGGGGAGGTGGTAATCAAAATTACTTTTCCTCACAATAATTATTCCGAAAAGGAATTGAAAATACTCAGAACCAGCGCTAAGGAATGTCCTGTTGCAAACAGTTTGCATCCCGACGTAAAGCAAACAGTATCGTTTTCATTTAAAGAATAGGAACAATGCTGAGGCGGATACTGGACAGCCTGATCGGTCTGGTTTTTCCCGATTTCTGCGAAGTCTGCGGGACGCCGCTTGTTCGCGGAGAGAGGTATATCTGTCTGTCATGTCTTTATAAAATGCCCCTGACCAAATCGTGGGAAAGGGAAAACAACGATATCGAAAAACTGTTTTGGGGCAGGATAAGCCTCGAACACGCCTGCTCGCTGTTCTATTTCCGAAAGGGCAGCGATTATCGTCCAATGATACACAGGATGAAATATAAAGGCAGGTACAGAATCGGATTACGCCTTGGCGAGGAGCTTGGCGTTCATCTCAAAAATTCTTCACTGTATAAGGATATCAGTATGCTTGTGCCCGTACCGCTGCATCCTGCAAAAGAACGGATTAGAGGATACAATCAAAGCGAACTCATTGCGTCCGGCATTTCGGGGATAATGAATTTGCCGCTGGAAAAAAGGAACCTTATCCGTACAAAATACACCGAAACACAAACACGTAAAAGCGCAAGCGAACGCAGGGAAAATGTTCAGTCGGTTTTCGATGTGAGGGATAAAACGGCTTTTAATGGAGAACATATTCTGCTGGTTGACGACGTCATTACAACAGGCGCTACAATAGAATCGTGCGCATCAACACTCCTAAACTGCTGTCCGTGCAAAATCAGCATCGCATCAATAGGATATGTCTCGATGTAATAAAAATGTGTTATCTTTGCGTCTTAAAAATAAAAATAACAATATCATGAAACGATATCTGGAAATTACTTATATATGAATATACTTGAAACAAATGAAGTTGTTAAACAATATGCGAATCATCTGGCATTGGACAGCGTGAGCATATCGGTGGAAAAGGGAAATATTTTTGGCCTGTTAGGTCCAAATGGAGCAGGGAAAACGACTCTTATACGGATTATTAACCGAATCACCGCGCCGGATTCGGGTTCGGTGCTGTTCAAGGGCAGACCCATGCAGTCCGGCGATATCACAGATATCGGTTACATGCCCGAAGAACGCGGTCTTTACAAGAAAATGAAAGTGGGCGAGCATGCCCTGTATCTCGCTCAATTAAAAGGACTGTCGCACAGGGACGCCCTTTCGCGCCTCAAAATATGGTTCGAGAAACTGGAAATACAGGGCTGGTGGAATAAAAAAATCGAAGAACTGTCGAAGGGAATGGCTCAGAAAATACAGTTTATTGTTACTGTGATACATGAACCCGAATTGCTGATATTCGACGAACCGTTCAGCGGATTCGATCCCCTCAATACCCAACTGTTGAAAAACGAAATACTAAGGCTCAGAGATAAAGGCTCAACAATAATATTTTCGACGCACAACATGGCTTCGGTAGAAGAACTTTGCGATGATATTGCCCTGATTAACAAATCGCAGTGCGTGCTCAAGGGAAACATCAGCGAAATAAAGCGCAGCTATGGCTCAAACGTGTATAAAATCGCGTTCAGAGGGTCGATAGAAAATCTGGATTCCGTGATTCCGAAAGAAGACGAACTGCTTGAACAGTCGGAAGAAAGAAACAGTATCACCGAAATAAAAGTGCGCTCCGAAAACGGAAACGGACTCCTGTCGGCAATTCTTCCGCTGGCGGAAGTTGTTGAATACAGCAAATCAATGCCGACAATGAACGACATCTTTATTTCAACCGTTAAGCAGGATGCAGGAATATCGTAAATTCCCTGAATACAAAAAATTAAAATTGAAAAACATGCTTTTTAAGAAAAAAAAATATCAACAGAATGAAGTACTGAGAATTCTTGTAATCCGCCTTTCCGCGATGGGCGACGTTGCGATGACAGTGCCTGTACTGTATTCTTTTATAATTAAATATCCGAACATAAAACTGTCGGTACTGTCGCAGAAAAGTTTCGGATCGTTCTTCGGTTCAACAAAAATACATTTTATTGGCATAGATTTAAAACATTACGAGGGTTTGAGAGGGCTGTATACTCTGTTTAAAGTTCTGAAAAAAGAACAGTTCGATCTTGTCATAGACTTGCACGACGTACTGAGGAGCAATATATTGCGATTCTTTTTCCGCTATATCAGCGGGACAAAAGTATTTGTCATGGACAAGGGGCGAAAGGAGAAAAGAGCGCTGACACGAAAGAAAAACAAGCTCATGAAGCCATTGAAAACCACGATAGAACGCTATGCCGACGCGTTTAAAACAGCCGGATTCGAGATTAAGCCCAATTTCGAAACTCTTTCCGAAATCAGTATTGATATTTCGGACAAGGTCTCCGCAATGCTGCCAAACGAAGATGATTCGATATGCATTGGTATTGCGCCGTTTGCGGCTCATCAGGGCAAGGTATATCCGCTTGAAAAAATGGTGGAAGTGCTGGATTATCTCTCGTCCAAGGGTTTCAACATTTTCCTTTTCGGCGGCAAAGGCAGTGAAAAGTCGCAGCTTCAGGAATGGGAAAGTAAATTCCCGAATTGCCTTTCGGTTGCCGGCAAACTGTCATTTAAGGAAGAATTGCAGCTAATCAGCAAATTAACCCTGATGCTGTCAATGGATTCGGCAAACATGCACCTTGCTTCCCTTATGGGGACAAGCGTCGTATCTGTCTGGGGCGCAACGCATCCGTATGC
>JAISDR010000157.1 GCA_031264645.1 Prevotellaceae bacterium
GTTTCTTTGTAAGTCCTGTAAACTGGATAATCTGGTCAATACCCATGCCATTTTTATAACCGTTTAGAACAAGACGAATCAGTTGTTTTTTTTCGCCTTGCTTTTCGCCAATCTCAATGCCTTGCTTTTTGCCTTTTTCTTCAGCATAATCCATAGCAAGAATTACATCGTCGTATTCCGTTACACTTTTTCTATATGTTTCCATTTCTCATCAAACTCTAAGTTTGCTACTTATAATGGCGTATATCTCTTCCTCTGTAAGTCCTGTAAACTGGATAATCTGGTCAATACTCATGCCATTTTTATAACCGTTTTTAACAAGACGAATCAATTGTTTTTTCTCGCCTTGCTTTTCGCCTTTTCCAATCCCTCGCTTTTCGCCAATCTTGATGCCTCTTTCTTCAGCATAATCCATAGCAAGAATTACATCATCGTATTCTGTTACACTTTTTCTATATGTTTCCATTTCTTCTCCTGTTAAATTATTTATTTTTGCAATTTCGTATAATTTTCTGAGTATTTCCTCATCAAACTCTTTTGGACATTCGGGCAGTGTTTCCATGTTTTTCAGGGAAAACAGCCATTTGTCCTGTATGCCAAGCAGGTCTTCCTTCTCTTTCCGGAATTTCGGCAGTTCTATCGTCACAAATTCCAGCTTGTCGGTAAATACAGTTTTCGCTTCCTGACGCATTAATTTCACATGTTCGATAACGATATTTTGGGCTTCATCTTCCGGAAACAGAGTGAAATTGAGAATAGCTATCATGTATACTCCCTCTATGGAATAGTCCCATGGCTTCTTTACTTCTTTACCGTCGCTGTCCGTCTTCGTTACCTTTCCTTTCGGAGCCTGTCTGATTATCGGGAAAGTCATGTAAAACAGCATCCTTTCGGCAAAATTTGGCTGCGACGAGGCTTGCATCTCCACAATAAACCGCCTGCCGCCTGAAGTCGTGCAGTATACATCATATACCGCCTTGCGATTTTCTTTCACATAACCCAGCTGTTCGGCAGGAAGATATTCTATTTCCGTAATATCTTCGAACAGTATTGTTTTCAAAAACGCAGTCAGCAGCGTTTTGTCACCGAAGACTTTCTTGAACCCGAAATCAGTCTTCAGGTTCATAAAAACTTCTTTTCCAAGGTTTTTTGACGTATTATTCTTTACTTTCATCTTAATTACATACTCAAAATTCGATGCGTAAAGATATATATATTTTCCTGAACAAAATATTTCGCCTAATTTTGCAATGCAAAAAAACGTTTTAAATGATATATCATGCAGTATAAACTTTCCGGAATTTCAGATATTGTCGAAGGCGTACGTCTTGGAAACGATGTTATTATCGAGCACGTGTTTGTCGATAGCCGCAACAGGATCGACCGCATGGAAACGGCGCTCTTTGTCGCAATAAAGGGCGAGCGTCACGACGGGCACGATTATGTCGAAGAACTTTATGCGAAGGGTATCCGCAGTTTCATTGTCGGCAGGGACTTTTCCGTGGAGAATATCCGCGGGGGGAATTTCATTATTGTCGAAAACACGTTGAAAGCCATTCAGGATATCGCTGCAGGCTACAGGGACAGTTTCTCCTTTCCCGTCCTGGGAATAAGCGGGAGCAACGGCAAGACATGCGTTAAGGAATGGATATACCAGATATTTCAAAACACGGAAACAATCAGCCGCAGCCCTAAAAGCTACAATTCGCAGACAGGAGCGCCACTGTCCATACTGATGGCGGACAGCGCTTCGACGCTCGGAATATTTGAGGCTGGAATTTCCCTGCCCGGAGAAATGAGCCGTCTGGAAAAAATATTGCATCCCGACACGGGAATATTTACGAACATCGGGGACGCGCATCAGGAAAATTTTAAGAATATCGAGCAGAAAATTGATGAGAAACTTCAGCTGTTCAGGAGATCAAAACTGCTGATATACTCTTCGGACTATGCGGCTTTGCATAAGGCGGTTTCGGAATCGGAGCATGAGTATTCCACTTTCACCTGGGGACATGACGACGGATGCAACTTGAAGATACTGAACAAAACGGGCGTCCCGAACAGGACTGTCCTGAAAATAAAGATAAACGACAGCAAGCTAAGGGACATGTTCGGGAACGAACAGGAGTTTGAAATCCCGTTTTCCGATTCGGCGTCGGTGGAAAATGCAATGCACTGCATCGCTTTTGCAATGACGAAAGGCTTTGATATCAATCTGCTGAAAGCCAGCCTGGCGAATATCGCTCCCGTCGCCATGCGTCTGGAATTGAAGGAGGGAATCAACAGGTGCACGATAATCAACGATTCGTATAATTCGGACATTAATTCGCTCACGATTGCCCTGGATTTTCTGGACGGATTGACGCAGCATGAAAGGAAAACCCTGATTCTGTCCGACATCATGCAAAGCGAATCCGACGAAAGGAAACTGTATGCTCAGGTCTCCAAACTGCTTCAATCGAGAGGCATAAGCCGCTTTACGGGAATCGGCGAAGCGCTGGAACGCAACGCAGCCTGCTTTATCGAAAACTCGAACATTCCCGACTGCAGCTTTTATCGCGATACGGACAAATTCCTGCAACACTGCAATAAAGCCGGCTTCAGCAACGAGGCTGTTCTTTTGAAGGGCAGCCGGCAGTTCCGTTTCGAAAAAATATCGCGGCTGCTCGAAGTTCAGGTACATCAGACTGTTTTGGAGGTCGATATGAACGCTCTGGTGGACAACCTGAACTATTTCAGGTCGAAACTGAACGAAGGCGTAAAGCTGATGGCTATGGTCAAAGCATCGTCATACGGTCTCGGCTCTTCGGAGATAGCGGCTCTGCTGCAGTATCACAGAGTGGATTATCTGGCAGTTGCATACGTCGACGAAGGCGTCAGCCTCCGTGAAAACGGAATCACGATGCCTGTTGTCGTGCTGAATACCGAACCCGACAATTTCGACATTATGATTGAATACCAGCTTGAACCGGAGATATACAGCATAAACTCGCTGCTCTCTTTCCTGAAAACCGCTTCCGGAATGGGGACAGGCAGCTATCCCGTACATATAAAAGTGGATACGGGAATGCACCGGCTGGGATTTGAGGAAAACGACCTGCCCGAACTGTGCCGCATCCTCAAAAACACTCAAAGAATCAAAGTCGCGTCCGTCTTTTCCCATCTTGCCGCATCCGACGAGAGCAGGCACGACGAATTTACCGTCTCGCAAATCGAAAAATTAAGACAGTTCTGCCGGTCGCTGGAGGAGGAAATCGGCTATCCTTTCATTAAACATATCCTTAATTCTGCGGGGATAGAACGCTTTCCCGACGCCCAGTTCGATATGACGCGGCTGGGAATCGGTCTTTACGGCGTCGGGATTGACGCAAACAGAAGTTCTCTCGCCAGCGTCGGGACTCTGAGCAGCGCGATTGTGCAGATAAAACAGGTCGACGGGGGAGAAACTGTCGGTTACGGCAGGCACGGCAGGCTGACAGGTACAAAAACAATAGCCACAGTACCAATAGGGTATGCCGACGGATTGAGCAGGAAACTTGGCAACGGCAAAGGATATTTCATGGTAAACGGAAAACCTGCCCCGATTACAGGAAATATCTGCATGGACTCCTGCATGATAGACATAACGGGCATAGACGCCAAAGAGGGCGACAGAGTTATCGTCATGGGAGACGCCCCTTCCGTTTACGAAATCGCAGACGCGGCAGGCACAATCCCATACGAGATACTGACAGGCATTTCGCAGCGCGTAAAACGGGTATATGTCATTTAGAGTTAAGAACTAAGAGTTAAGAACTAAGAGTTTTTTTTAAGCCGGAATGAAGAGGTATAAGTCCCTGCCATACAAAGCACGGTAAATATTATAAACGTAATATGAAAACTTTTCATAAAATCCTCATGCAGTTCCGGAGTTATTATTCTGTTTCCCATGGACAGCGAAATTGCCATTGTCGCAATTCCCATGCTGAATGCCTGTCCCGTGAGGCGCATTGTTCCCATAGTCGCCGACGCCTGTCCGTAATACTTTTTATCGACAGAACTCATTATTACATTGGAATTGGGCGACGAAAAAAGTCCGAAACCGAATCCCAGCAGAAACAGCAGCAAAACAATAAAAGCCATTGACGAACATGGCGTAACAAAGATCAATCCTGTCAGACCGACAACGATAATTCCCATTCCCGAAGTTGCAAGCGTTGCCGGATTCAGCCTGTCCGACAGACGACCGGCATAAAACGACGTCACACACTGTACACAAGCCTGAACGATAAGTATTAATCCTGCATTTTGCGGCGTAAATCCGCGAATATACTGCAAATACAGGCTTAACATGAAAGCTACTGCCGAAGTACAGGCATAATTGACGAGCGCGGAAAGACACGATAATCCGAAAATTTTGTTGCCCGAAAAAATACGGACATTGAAAATCGGCTGTTTCTCCTTCAATTCGCATATAACGAAAACTATAACGCAGACAATCCCCGCCGCAGTCAGGATAAATCCCGAAACATCGGGCAATTTCGAAAAGCCGAATATGAGTCCGAATAATCCGGCTGCATAAATTGTTGAACCGATATAATCAAAATGTTCGCCTTTTGCTTCTGTCCATTCCTGTTTGAATATCGTCATCGCAAATATTGCCACGACGATTCCCAGTAATCCGACAAGGAAAAAAAGGCTTTGCCAGCCTGCATGTTGAGTGAGCAATCCTCCCAGAAAGGGTCCCGACGCCAAAGCAAAATACACGACTGAAGTATTTATTCCTATTACTTTTCCTCTGTGAGCCGGCGGGAATATCGATACCAGAATTGCCATGCTCGTCCCGAACATCATGGCGCTTCCCAATCCAGCCAATGCCCTCAGCGCAATCAGCATTGTCCCGGAAAACGACAGTCCGCACAAAAACGTGGAAATGCCGAACAGCGCCAGTCCCAGTATGAATACTTTTTTGCGCCCGAACAAATCAGCCAGACGGGCAAAAGGC
>JAISDR010000267.1 GCA_031264645.1 Prevotellaceae bacterium
GTTCCCCTGGAGCCTTTGACCAATATCATGCACGATTTGATATGCTGATTTTTGAAGTATTCTTCGGCTTCATTCCTGTCCTGAAAGTAAAGGGCTGTATCTTCTTTCAACTGATTGAACATGCGACCGATCAGGATAAGTTTTCCCTTTTTCCACAAGCCGCAATGTTTTATGATATCGATTATTCGCCCGTGTTCGGCGAGAGAATCGGCGCCAAGTTCCAGCATGTCGCCAAGTATCAGCAGCTTGTTTTCAGCCTCAAGTTTTGCAAAATTGCTTATGGCGACTTCCATGCTCGAAGGATTGGCGTTGTAGGCGTCCATAATCACCGTATTATTCGATGTTTTAACAAGCTGCGAACGGTTAGCCGTCGGTTTGTATTCCCTAAGAGCGGAAACAGTATCTTCTGCCGGCACATCGAAATGCCTGCCGACAGCAATGGCTGCCAGTGCGTTATTCAGATTATATTCTCCTGCCAGACAGGTGTTGACGCTCATCTTCGGCTCGGCAGTCGAAAAGCCAAGCAGCGAATCCTTACTCTCAATTCTTGCATCCATAAGGGTTTTGCCGTATTTCACAAGCGTCGTTCCCTGTGTCTTTTCCGCCATTGCACAGAGAGTCTGGTCGTCCGAATTATAGAAAATCACGCCTCTGTTTTTTTCCAAGTAATCATACAGTTCGCCTTTGGTTTTTCTGATGCCTTCTTCGGAACCGAATCCCTCGAGATGAGCCTTGCCGATGTTGGTAACAAGTCCCATTCCGGGATGTGCAATTTCGCACAGCGTCGCGATTTCGCCGGCATGATTCGCGCCCATTTCCACTATGGCAATTTCGGTATGTTCTCTGATTTTCAGGAGAGTTAAAGGCAATCCGATATGATTGTTCAAGTTTCCTTCGGTGCACACGGTTTGATACTTTGCAGACAGGACGGCGTTAACAAGCTCTTTTGTAGTAGTTTTACCGTTTGTTCCCGTTATAGCCAGAACAGGAATCTCAAACTCCGTGCGGTGGTATTCCGCCAGTTCCTGCAAGGTTTTCAGGACATTATCTACAACGATGCATCCATGTATTCCTTCATTGCCGGCGTCGTCGGAAACGGCAAAAGCGCAACCGCTGTCTAATGACTGTTTAACGAATTTATTTCCGTCGAAATTTCCGCCTTTCAGGGCAAAAAATATGGAGTCGGGGATAATATTGCGGCTGTCGGTGCATGCAAGAGGATAGTCCCGAAAAATAGAGTGTAATTCTTTTATATTCATTGAAATCTACTTTTTTTAAGAAGCACGTCTTTCACTTTCATCCATTTTCCCATCTTAAACTCGTAGCCCTCGTATGTTGCATCGGGGACATAGTACGATTTGTCGTTCTTTTTTTCGGGAACAATGGGATACAGCCAGTTATAGGCGATTTTCTGTATATCGGCGTGATATTTCAGATTCAATACCGACTTTGCCGAATATTCTAACACAATCCTGCTTCGTATGCCCGTGCCGTCGACAAAAATCGGAGCGCCGAACGAGGGTATTCCCTGAGGGTTAAATGTCAGGACGTCAATGTACTTTTTGTGGGAAATGCCATTGTTGTAATCGAAGCCAAGGAGCGTGTAGTAGGTTTTGCCCGTGTCCTGAGTTTCAACAATGTCGGAATACAGGCAGCCATACCAGTTGGGATAGTGCAGGATTTCCGTTTCGGGATTAAGCACCTGCTGTTTGACGTCGTTCATGACATAGATGTCGGACAGCGGACTTTCTCTGTCGCCCATACGCCTCTGGACTATGACATTGAACGAATACACACTGTCTTCTTTCGGCGCTCCCCAGCTGAATATGCGCAGTATCCCGTCTTGAGACGAAATCACTTTGAGATGGGGAATGCTGTCGAATGAAAGTGAAAGGGAACCGGGCGTTTTCAATGTCTTTTGCAGCAATTCGGAAAAAGACGCGACATATTCCTGCTTTTTGGCATAGTCGTATTCCTCCTTCGCCTTTGTCATAAGTCCCGACAGTTCGCTTTTGACCTGCTCGAATGTCTGTCCCGATATCATGGAACTGCAGGTAATTGCAAGTAAAAATAAAATATTTCTTTTCATCCTTATTGTTTTATAAAATTTCTGATACATTTCTTTCTATTTCAGTTTAAACACGGAGCCTGAATTTGTCGTTTCGATTTCCATAATGCCGGACGCAACAAGGTCGGTAATAATCTCCATGCTTTCTCTTTTCGAGAGGAAAACTTCTTTCATAAGAGTTTCCAGCGTCTGAGCTTCCTTACCTTTAATATATGTCAGCAGTCTGTTGTGCTTGACGGTATATTTTATTTCGCCGGGCGATTTCAGTCTTTCCTGAACCTTAATCCACACGGGATGAGCGAGAAT
Source organism: Prevotellaceae bacterium (assembly GCA_031264645.1). Taxonomy (GTDB): domain Bacteria; phylum Bacteroidota; class Bacteroidia; order Bacteroidales; family UBA932; genus JAIRLF01. The sequence goes on from JAISDR010000267.1 coordinate 2,375, forward strand.
GTTTTCGTCATGCACTCTGATATACGCTTCCGGCAATTTGCCCGGACAGACAACCGCATGAGGTTTCGATGTACTTGATTCTATGATAAATTCCAGCACATGCCTGCCGTTCGGGACGGGATGTATTTTCAGCTTGAAATCAATTTCGGGACGGGAATATAATTTTGCTCCGCTCTCGACCATATAATATTCTTCGTCGATAGAAACGCCCGAAACAGTTCCGTTATCCTTGATTCCCACAAGCAAACGCCCGCCTCCGGTATTCGCAAAAGCCACCAATGTGCGTGCAATTTTCCGCGGATCGTTTATTTCGTACTTAAACTCCAGTGTCCCGTGTTCGCCCTGTGCTATGAGATTATAAAGATACATATTATTTTAATGTTTGATGTTTCCACTTTACATATTAAAATTAATCGCGCAAAAGTAATGAAAAATTTAGTATGAACATTCGCGGGGGCATTTATACTTCGCGCAAGACAGTTTTGTATTTCAGTTAAACTCCGTAAGGAGTTCAAGATTGATAACCCCCGAACAAGTGCAGCGCAGTTCGGGGTACAACATACATCTCTCCACAACTCCCGGAAGGACTTGAATCAAGCGCAAGCTTGAACAGCTTCTTTTCATCAAGCTCGCAAGGAATTGAACTCCTTCGGAGTTCTGACAGGGCTTGGACGGTATACCCCGAACTGCGCTGCGCTTGTTCGGGCTTATCCATTTTGAACTCCTTACGGAGTTCAACCGCAATAGTAAAGCAATTCACAAAACCGCCCCGTGCAAAGTATAATAAGCTCGACATATTCGTCGGGTCCCTGACCTTTCCGGTTTAATTCAAACAGAAATTTACCGTCCTGTTGAAAACAGAATACAGATTGTGTGCGATACCTGTCGAAGATATAAAACCTGTCTTTGTACGCTATCAATTGTTGGACTGTTCCAATCAGATGTTTGTCAACGCTCTCAAGCGGAATATACTCAATATCCGAAAATATCCCGGACGCATTTACAGACTTTAAAGCCTCTTTCGGATTAATGGGAATAGTAATACAGTCTCTCTTTTGTTCAAGAGGTTTTTGATAATTACAAGCAACTAAAAAAAATGTAATTAGACTAATTATAAAATATTTACACATAATATTATCCTTTAAATTTAAATAAAAGAGGGGATGTCCAAAAAACACTAAAACATCCCCCCCATCTTTTTTTAATACTACATAATCAAATTCACTTATTAACAATCTGTTCCCTCGCTTGGGCTACAACATACATTGGTCTCCTCCTGACATGTCTTATGAGTATGTTTTCCAGCTGATATAGGTGGGGAACAAGGTGCATCCTGGAGTGATCTTGAGGTGAAAAAACATGCAAACTCTTTGCTAAACATGCAAATTTAGAATAATTACGCATAAAAACAATTTCGCAAAGCGCCGTAAATCCCGAACAAAGCGACAAAACCTTCAATATAATCTTCATCATC
>JAISDR010000012.1 GCA_031264645.1 Prevotellaceae bacterium
GGAAATATTCAGTTTCAAGACAAAAATAATCCAGTGCGAAGCATTTTTTCGGACGATTTTGTCCTTCGCACCGGTGTGCAAACCATTTTTCCGACCGATTTTATCTTTCGCACCGGTGTGCAAACCATTTTTCCGACCGATTTTGTTCTTCGCACCGGTGTGCAAACCATTTTTTCTGACGATTTTATCCTTCGCACCGGTGTGCAAACCATTTTTCCGACCGATTTTGTCCTTCGTGCAAATGCACGAAGCATTTTTCTGACTGATTTTGCCTTTCGATTCGTCAGGTACGATATAAGCTTAATTTTACCCACTTGCAGCTTTACGGGATTTTTGAAATACACTCCCCATTGTGACGTCTTTTTGCTGCTATTACGAAATTTTATCTACATTTGCGGAAAGATTATTACGATGAATTATGTAAAAGAGAGGCTGTTATCTCTACGGACAGAATTAAAGAACAGGGAAATCGACGCCATCATCATTCCGAGCAACGACCCGCATTTCAGCGAATATCCAGCGAAATGCTGGAAGTACAGGAAATGGATTTCGGGTTTTACCGGTTCGGCGGGAACCCTGACGATAACGCAGGATGAAGCTGCCTTATGGGTTGATTCCCGGTATTTTATTCAGGCGGAAAAGCAGCTGGACGGAACGGGTATCGAAATGCAGAAACTGACTCCCGGCAGATTATTTGACGAATTGTGGTTGAAAACGCGTCTCGGAGACGGCAAAAAAGTGGGATTCGACGCCAGGCTGTTTTCCATAAATCGGTTCGGGCGTCTGAAACAGTCGCTTGCGCCATTAATTCTCACCGACACGGGAGACATTTTCGACAAAATCTACACCGACAGACCGCCCATGCCCGAATCGGAAGCCTTCCTGCTGCCCGACGAAATCACGGGAAAAAGCAGAAAGGAAAAACTGTCGGACTTTTCAAAATCGACAACTCCAAACAAGGAAATATACATCGTCTCCGCGCTGGACGAAATCGCGTGGATACTGAATATGAGAGGCTCGGACGTCGCGTACAGTCCGGTCGCGATATCGTATTTAGTCATTGATTACCCGGTCGCGCATCTGTTCATAAGCGAAAAGCAGCTGTCGAAAAGCGACTTGAAACAGCTTTCCGGCGACGGGATATCGATACATCCCTACAGCGATTTCGAGCGTTTTATCTCTTCAATTGATAAAAGCCGTACAGTCAAGCTCAATTTCAACAAAACGAATTTCCACATCTATAAACTCCTGAAAAGCAGGCATGCCATTGTCAGGGAGAAAAATATTACCGAGACCATCGCTTTCAGGAAAGCGGTCAAAAACGAAGTTGAACTTTCGGGTTTTCGCTCCTGCATGATTACCGACGGGATTGCCATGTTCCGGTTTATCAGGTGGCTGAATGAAAACGTCGGAAAAATCAGGATAACGGAGACCGAAGCCGCCGGGAAACTCGAGGAGCTGAGGAAATCCGGAAAAGACTGCAGGGGACTTAGTTTCAGTACAATATCCGCATACGGAGCCAACGGAGCTTTGCCGCACTATTCGCCTTCGAAAGAATCGGACGCCGAAATCGGCGCTGACGCCTTTTATTTAGTCGATTCCGGAGCGCAGTATCTTACGGGCACGACGGATATCACCAGAACCATGCATTTCGGCAGTCCGACGGATGAGGAAAAGGAGGATTATACGCTGGTACTTAAAGGAATGATCAACCTGAGCATGGCTGTATTTCCGGCAGGAACAAGGGGGACGCAACTGGATATTCTTGCACGCAAATTCCTTTGGGAGAAGGGAAAGAATTTCCTGCACGGGACAGGTCACGGAGTCGGTCATTACCTGAACGTACACGAAGGACCTCAAAGCATTAGCTGCGCGGAGAATGCCGCGGCTTTGACGCCGGGCATGGTAACGTCCAACGAACCGGCGATATATGTCGAGGGAAAATACGGCATACGGATAGAAAACCTTATCGCCTGCGAGTTTCACGGCAATACCGGCTGCGGCGATTTCCATAAATTCAATACACTGACAGTTTGTCCAATAGAAACAAAATCCATAAACATGTCCATGATGACCGGAGAGGAAATAAAATGGCTGAACGCCTATCACAGACGGGTATATGATTCCCTGTCGCCATATCTTGAAAAAGAAGAAGTTGAATATTTAAAAACGCTTACATCCGCAATATGATAAACAGATTGAAAGAGTACCGCATTATACTTGCGTCCCGGTCTCTTCGAAGAAGGGAACTGATAAAGTGTCTGGACATTCCGTTCGAAATAGCGGAAGATTTTGATTCCGACGAATCATATCCTCCCGACATGCCGCCGGACGATGTAGCCGGTTTTCTGGCGGGGAAAAAGTCGGATGCATGTCCGCGGAAATTAGGCGAAAAGGAAATATTAGTCACGGCGGACACAATGGTAAAGTGCGGGAACGAGCTTATCGGGAAACCCGAAAACAGTCGGGACGCAAAGGAAATGCTGGGAAAACTCTCCGGACGTCGGCACGAAGTCATAACGGGCGTCTGCATGAGAACCCTCGGTCAGAGAAAGACATTCAGCGTCTCCTCGCATGTGTTTTTTGCCGACCTGCCCCCGGAAGATATAGAGTATTACGTCGAAAATTACAGCCCGCTGGACAAAGCCGGAGCATACGGGATTCAGGAATGGATAGGGTACACCGGTATCGAAAGAATCGAAGGCTCGCATTATAATGTCATGGGACTTCCCGTTTCGCGTTTATGGAAAGAATTGAAAAGTTTAACAGTTTAATCAGTAAAAATATTTATGATATACCATATATTCACATATTTGAGGAAAATATTTGACATTCCCGGATCGGGGATGCTTAATTTTATTTCATTCAGGGCAGCCCTGGCGATGATTTTTTCATTGATTTTAGCCCTGTTTGTCGGCAGGCGGATAATAAAGATGCTGCAGCGCAGGCAAATCGGGGAAGAGATAAGGGATCTGGGCATCGAGGGTCAGATGAACAAGAAGGGAACGCCGACGATGGGCGGAATCATCATCCTGCTGTCGATACTGATTCCGACGCTGCTCTTTGCCCGGCTGGACAACGTTTACCTGCTGCTGATGCTTACGGCGACGGTGTGGCTGGGACTGATCGGCTTTATTGACGATTATATCAAGGTGTTCAGGAAGAACAAAAAGGGACTTAGCGGCACATCCAAAATTATCGGGCAGACAGGACTTGGAATAATCGTGGGCTGTACCCTGTTTCTGAACGACGGGCTTGTTGTTCGCGAAAAGGTCGAGCCGCACACGCCCGACGCGCAGCTTACAAGCATCGGCGACCAGAAAATCTGGTCAAAGGAATCAAAATCAACGATAACTACAATCCCCTTCTTTAAGGACAACGAATTTAACTACGACATGCTGGCGCCCGGAGAAGGCAGGACAAAGGAAATTGGCGGATGGATAATTTTCGTTCTGGCTACAATCATCATCATAACGGCGGTTTCCAACGGGGCGAATCTCACGGACGGCATCGACGGTCTGCTTACGGGAATATCCATAGTGATAGGCACAACGCTGGGAATATTCGCCTACCTGTCCGGAAATATAATTTATGCCGACTATCTTAACATAATGTACATACCGTCCACCGGCGAACTTGTCGTGTTTATGGCGGCGTTCATCGGCGCTTTGATTGGCTTCCTCTGGTATAACTCCTATCCTGCACAGGTGTTTATGGGCGATACCGGAAGTCTGGCGCTCGGCGGAATTATTGCCGTGTTTGCGATAATCATACGCAAGGAACTGCTTATACCTGTCCTGTGCGGGATATTTTTTGTCGAAAGCCTGTCCGTCATTATTCAGGTTTCGTATTTCAAATACACTAAAAGACGGTACGGAACGGGAAAACGCATCTTCAAAATGACCCCCCTGCATCACCACTACCAGAGAGCGGGAAACTCCGGAATCGACGCGCGCATACAGCGACCGATTCAGCCGCTGCCGGAATCCAAAATCACTATCCGCTTCTGGATTAT
>JAISDR010000191.1 GCA_031264645.1 Prevotellaceae bacterium
CCCTGGATGCGGACGGATGAATTGGCCGAGATGGGCGAGGTCTGCTGCGTCTGGATGCCCGTACTTTCGCTCAGTAACATGCGAATGTCGCCGGGCTTCATGCTCGATTTCTCGTCCAGCTCTTCCGCCCCGACAAATTCCACTCTCGTGGGAATGTTTGCGATTGTGCGCGTACTGCGGGTGGAGGATACGACGATTTCTTCCAGTTCGGCGAAAGCGACTTCCATCAGTACCTCTACGGTGTCGCGACCGGATAATGGGAACGTGAACGTTTGCCGTTTCGATTCGTAGCCCAGGCGGGAAAATTCGACGGTTTGCAGGCCGTCGGGAATGTTTTCGACGGTCACAATGCCGTCTTCGCCGGATACGCTCCCGTTCGCAGAGCCTTTGACTACAGCCGAAGCGCCGGTCAGCAGTTCACCGCTGTCGGCGTCTTTCGTGACGGCCGTAAGCTTGTTTTGCGCGACCGCGATGCTGCACGGCAACAGCAGTGCAGCGAAAAATAATATATTGTATTTCATATTAATTGAAAATTTACTGTGTAATATTGCCCTCCAGGGATTGGAAGTCTTTAAGTCCTGAAGTCTTTAAGCCTTGTGGGGATGCTTCCAACGAGACGCAGTCCGGAGACTGCGCCGGGCAAAGGCCGGAACAGCAGCAGGCATCACCACGATCCGAACGGGAACAGCAGTCGTCGTCGCAATCCGAATCGGATTGACAGATCTGAGACATACGCTCCCCGTCCCCACCCCACGCAGGAGCAGCAACGGAAAAAACCGTAACGGTCAGGAGCAATATGGCTGCAAAACGCTTCATCGTGCAAAGATGACTTATTCCCCGATCAGGCTTAAAACTTTTTCTTCCAACGCGTTTCCTGTCAAATCTTTCGCAACGATAATCCCTTCGGGATCTATCAGAAAAGTAGTCGGATAACCGCTTATTCCGTACGTTTCCGTTATCCTGTTCGCGTCATCCGAAAAAATCTGCGGCCAGGTGATTGCATGCTTGTCAATCGCATCCGTGAGCGCAGCGAGCTGACTGGCTCCCACGATTCCGACAATCTCGAATTTTGCCCGGTCGGTTTTGGCGTATAATTCCTTGAGATGCGGCATCTCCTGTATGCACGGGCTGCACCAGGTCGCCCAGAAATCAAGCAGGACATATTTTCCTCTTAAACTGTCCGGCGAGACAGCTGATTTTGTCGTAAATTCCTCTCCCCGGAAAAGATGTGATTTATATCCGATCTGAGTGGAAAACAACTGTTCTTTTGGCAAGCCCGTTTTTTCCAAAACAAGCGTACTCTTATTCGTATTTACTCCTGCAATCCGGTAGATTTCCCGTTTGATTTCAATGTATTCATTTTTCCTGTACAGGTCAGCTTCTTTAACGGTCTCTCCGCTTTCCGGGTCGTTGCGCATAAAGGCGACTGAGATGTCGTTATAGCGCAGATTTGTGAAGTGGCCTGAAGAAACGGCGATTTGCTCTCCTTCGAACCGGGTTGTCGCATACTGAGCGAAGTTACGCAGAAACATGCCGAACGATTCACTGTACATAATGAAAAGCGGAACATGGACGGGAACGATTTCGTTGCCGGTAAAAGTTTCAAAAGAGACATTAACGGCATGCTCCAGCGCCATCGAGTCTTTATTTGCGGCCGCATCTAAAACGTTCATTTCAAGAGGCGTAAAGGACTTGTCATCCGTCAAGTCGAGATTATTGTTCGCATCCACGACAACCTTCAGGATTCCGTCCGGATCTTTCCCGTAAGCAAAAGCGATTTTAGTTTTCACGGGAGTTTTCGACAGGTTGACGGTGTCGGGCGTCCAGTCCCATGATTTTTGCAGTTCTTCGTACCGTTCCCTTGTGATATTGCCCGACAGGTACGCCTGATAAACGGTTTGATAAATATTCGTTTCGATGTCGCCCAGTTTCAGATCCGTCAATCCTTCGGGAAGTTTCGACACGTTCAGGTACGTGTTTTTCCACGGATTATTTTCCGCCTCCGAATAGGCCGACTCCCCTCCATACGCCATACGGAAAGGGCCATAACCATTTTGCATCGTCAGTGGAAGTTCTACGGTTTTTTCCTGCGAACAGCTGAACACGATGGCTGATAATAATAAAGCAAATAATGCTACCGACTTTGATTTCATGATGTTACTGTTTTTATAATGATGTTCAATTCGAGCCGTAAAGGTATGAAAAAAATATTGTTATCACATATCATCCAGCGAAAGGCAGGACGTTTCAATCCCGTAATTCGGCAAAACAGTCTGTTTCAGTCGCTCAACTTTTTCGACAAATGCCGTCGGGCGGTAACGTTCCTTTTGCCGTTTGACTTCCACTGCCAGGGCTTTGTTTTTTTCCAGCAGGAGAGCAACAATATCAATTTCATTCTGATTGCCTTTTGCCTCCCACCACGATCCGATTTCGCGATACAGGCCGCTTTCGGCCAGTTTTGCACGGAAATAGCGTTCCAGTATTTTGCCCGAATAAGCGGTATAACCGGCTTTAATAATATGCTGCAAGCCCGTGAAGTTTTTAATCTCAATCATCGCGCGGTGGCGGTCGAAATAATTGAACCAGAATTGCAGGAAATTGTCGGTAATTTCGTAGCGAACCGTCTGCGTGCCCTCTTTTGAGCCAATCGGACGCAGGCGCTTCAGTACGCCGTAATCCTCAATCAGCCGCTTGATTTGTCCGCCAATGCTTTTGTCGCCGAGCGCAGCCATGATCTCCGGCTGCGTGTTGATGCCTCCGGAAACGGCGCTCAAAATCGAAAAATAGACGCCGTAATTTTTGCCGAATTCTTCAATCAAAAGATTTTTGCCTTCGTCGATAAAAGGCGAATTTTCACGCGCCATAAATTCAATCATTCGCTCGACTTTCAATTCGCAACCGTCACAAATGATTTCCAGATATTTGGGAATGCCGCCGGTGAAAGCATACAAAGCCAGCAAGTCATCATTTTGGTAACCAGGATTATAATCGCCCGTGACGGTTCTCAACGTCCCGGTATCAAAAGGCGAAAGTTTTATGATATTGTCGGCGCGACCGAAGAGCGGTTCTTTTGAGTTTTGAAAAATCCTGTTCATCAGCGAATATACAGAGCCGCTTAAAACGAGATTTACTTTTGTCCGGCGGCGGTACCGGTCCCAGACATTCTGCATATCGCTGTAAACCGCCCCGTTGATATTGAGAAACTCCTGAAATTCGTCAATAACCAGGTTAAACGACTGCCGCGTGCCGAGTTCCATCAGATACTGAAAAAGACTGCGGAAACTCGCAATTTCAGCCGGAATGAAAACATTCAGCGAACGGGAAATGTCCGCAATATACTCGGAACACAAAGCCGCCTCTGTTTTCCTGCCCACAAAAAGATAAACGGTCGGTTCGTTTTCGACCGACTTCATGATCAAACTTGTTTTACCGATACGCCGCCTGCCCGTAACGACGGTCATGCGTGAATGTTCGGTAAAAGACAGATTTTTAATTCGCTGTAATTCGGCAATTTCTACCGTTCTGTTATAAAATTTCATAACCCGTCAATTTTGTTACCGCCGCAACTGTTACGGCGGTTGCAAAATTACAGCTTTTTTTGAATTATACAGACGTCAGGATGATTTTTTACGTAG
>JAISDR010000257.1 GCA_031264645.1 Prevotellaceae bacterium
CCGATAACGTTTGCACAGACAATGAAATAGTCCCGTCCGTTGAAAAACCTGTCGTCGCCGACCATTCCCTCCCACCAGTCTTTCGCATTCGAGTTGGCAGTCAGGGCATGGCATATCCACACAACCTTACTGTCTTTGCGCAAAGTCCCCAAAGTATGATATGTTATTTCGATATCTTCGAGAAAGCCGCCCGCTTCCAAATGTAATATGCCCGGAAATTTGATATGGTTCTCTTTCATTTCTTGTCGCTTGGAGGGTTTATAATAAAGTTAATGTCAGGTATCCGAACTTTATCAGCAGGAGAAATTTCCAGAATGTATCCCGTTCTTGGTATCCAGCTTGATTCCATAAAGGTAAGGATGGCGCCTGCACGCTGTTGGGCAAGAGTAAGTTCCTTTTCGTCCCTGAGATGATACAGCGAGATTACCGCAGTATATTCGGGATTGCTTTTCAGGATATTCACAACACAGTCAAGCTCTCCCATTGCTTCGGGAGACAGCGCCGATTCCCCCTCGGGAAACTGCAAATTCGACATCGGGATTTTGCTTACTTCTTTCAAGGGTACGGGTCTTACTTCCAAAGTCTGACCGATTCTGCTTGCATCCGCCTTCCATACAGCATAATAGTAAAAATGATTCTTCAATGTTACACTGATGGAATATTTGGAATCTTTTCTTATGCTAAACTCGTATCTTCCCGTGTCCGGACAGGTTACGGCAACTCTGTCGTCCCTGTTGTTCAGGTTTTTCACTGCGACGTCGGCGCTAATTCCCCGATTGGAAGAGATATCCTTGACATTAATTACTCCGGAACGTATGTCGGGCTTGAGTTTAACGGAATAGAACATCTCCGGGAAATTCATATAGTCATTGAATTTGACAATTATGTTTTCCTTTATATAATTTTCTTTATACAGTTCGATATCAACGCTCTCGGACACCGGAGTTACAACGCGGTATTTCCCTTCGCCGAGTTTCGAGACTTTGGCTGTTTTGGTTTTTTCGTAAGCCTGCACTTCGGCATTGAGGAGCTGACTTGACAAGGCGTCCTGCACGGTTAAGTTCACAACTATTTTATCAATCAGCGTGATATCCTTCCTTATCACCTGAGCCTGCGAATTGTTGAGGGTGTTGATGTTTTCAAACTGCTGCGAGCCGTTTTTTATTGCATAATTGATGTTATACAGCCCGTTGTTTGGAAGAACGAGGGTGTATTCCCCGGTCGCCGGATTGCTTTCAGACTTGCCATAAAGTTCGGAAGTAGATGCATCCCTGACTGTTATCTCGACCCCTGCAGGTTTTCCGGTTTCGTCCTTCACCGTTCCTTTCAGTATCGTATATGGCTTGGAAAGAGGGACGTCGTATGAATGTATCGAATATTTCAAGCTGTCGAATCCGCCTTTTGTAATGAAGATTTTGTTGCTTTTATAGTCGATGGAGGGAGTAAATTCGTTGTATTCCTTTGCTGTATTGTCTATCGGAGATGGCGGCGTCCAGATGTTTTTACCGATTTGCGTTGAATGGAAGATATTGTACTTCTTCTTCTTTTTCTCTGAAAGCCTGTCTGTTGAAAACAGTAATGTTTCTCCCTCCGGAGACACGCATACGTATTTTTCGCATCCGGCGCTTATCGGGACAGGCAGAATATGGGGAACAGACCATCCGGAAATATCAATTTCGGAAGTGTAGATGTTATAGCAATCGTTTTCAAGTCCGTTACGCGTAAAATAGATTGTGAGATTATCGGCTGAAAGCGAGGGCGATATCTCGTCCCGTTCGGTATTTATCACCGGAGAGAGGGAAACAGGCTTCGACCATGAATCGCCATTCCATTTGGAATAATAAATATCGAATCCCCTCGAGCCGGGAAGATTTGCGCTAAAATACAGGGTTTGTGCATCGTATGTCAGAAAGGGAGTTTTTATTATATGACCTTTAATGTGTTCATTAAAGGAATCTTCGCTTACTCCTTCGTTCCATGCTCCCGCGCCGTTTTTTGTTGATTTATAGAGGGCGTGCTCTCCCGATTTTTCTGCGGTATAGTACATCAGCGTACCTTCCATGTTTATCGTAATACCCGTAATATTACCTGTTTGCGCCCCCAGAACGGATGAAACGGACAATACAGGCAACAGAAGATATAGCAGTCGTATTTTCATATTTTTATGAATGTTTATAAGCCTAAAACTTCCTTCATTGTGAAAAATCCCTGTTTGCCCTGCGCAAATTCTGCTGCAATGACTGCTCCCAGAGCAAAGCCGTCGCGACTTTTCGCTTCATGACGTATGGTTATCGAATCGATATCGTTCTCATACAAAACGGAATGTGTGCCGGGAACTTCTCCTTCCCTGACTGCGGATATGTGCAAAGTGTTTTCGTCGTTTTCCAGCGACCATTTTTCCAGACTGATTTGATTCAGAATGTCTTCTGCCAGAGTTACCGCTGTTCCGCTCGGCGCGTCCTTTTTATGGATATGATGTATTTCTTCGATGGAAACCCGGTATTCGGGATAGTTTTTCATTACTTCCGCCAGCTTCCTGTTTATGTGAAAAAATATGTTGACCCCAAGACTGAAATTGGACGAATAGATAAACGCGAGCTTTTGTTTATCGCATAACTGTTTGATTTCGTCCAGCCTGTCAAGCCAGCCCGTAGTCCCGCAAACTACAGGGACGCCAAGATTCAACGCCGTGGAAACGTTCTTGAAAGCCGTTTCGGGTACGCTAAACTCAATTGCAATATCCGACGACTTAAATGCTTCGGAATATATGTCTTCCGTATTGTCTTTATCTATCCGGACTGTAATCGAATGTCCCCTCTGAATCGCAAAACGCTCTATAGTCCTGCCCATTTTCCCGTATCCTATCAATGCTATCTTCATCTGTTTCAAATATTAAAATAATTACTACAAGATTTATTAACAGTGCAAACTTAGATGATTTTTCTGGAATTGACAAACCAAATTCATACCTGTCGCGCTTTAATAAACAAATCTATTTCATCCAAGATATAACTTTCACCCTGCGTATGCAGCATTTCAAAAGCTTCACTCAAAAAAGCAAACACGCCATATTTGCGAAAAACAAACAATGTTTCTTCTGCCGAGATATTTGCAAAATCCTTGTATTTTTCCAGACAAAACGAGAAGAAGAGTAAAATTTTCGATTCGCTTTGCTTATTGGCTTCTTTCTCTTCTTCAAGCAAATCGTAAATATATAAGCCGCTCATGTACCAAAGTTTGGCGTCTTCACGTATGAGCGTTTTATAGCAGTCCGAAGTGTAAAGATAATTGAAAGCGCCTTCGTAATCAAGTTGTTTCTTCTGCATAATTATCTCTACCAACTGTCGCACTTTAAACGGCATAATCGCCTTTTCGATACTTTGCTCTTGCATAAAACTGTAATTTTAAAGCACAAAATTATTAAAATGTTTCGAAACAGGAATGTTTTTATTGTAAAAGGGTACGACAAAATTCCGTATTTCAATTGCCCGCAGGTACCCTGTTTGCTCAAAAAAGAGATTTAGTAATGTGTAAAAAATAAGATGGTACAATTAACGTTCATATTTCGTTTGATAAATACATAATACTTATATTTTTAATAAATTAATAATAAAAAATTACTTGTTTTCACATAATACAAAGGAAAAAATCCTGAAAAAACGGCGCCCGTCGCTTGAGAGATTAAAACCGTCTCCTGAGAGTTTTTTTCTATCTCCTGAGAGTTTTTTTCTATCTCCTGAGAGTTTTTTCATCTCCCGAGAATTTTTTTCTGTCTCCCGAGAGATAATTTTCATCTCCTGAATGTTTTTTTTCATCTCCTGAATGTTTTTTTTCCGTCTCTTGAGAGACGGTTTTCATCTCTTGAATGTTTTTTTCATTTTTCGGGGAATCTGTTCATTTCCCGAAAAATTTCTCCACCCCTCGAGCGACGACTGAAACGGTTATATCTTATTTATTTTTTGTCTCTAAAAGAATCTCGTTCGGTTCTTTTAGTCCCTGTTTGACTCTTTTTTGTAAGCGCTGTCCGGGGAAGTTACCATCTTATTTTTCACACGCTACTTAATGAAAAATGTGAGGGAACTTATTGCGTCCCTTAAACAATCGGCAAAAAATAAAATTTTCATATAAAAAAAATATATTACCTTTGAGCCGCATTAAAAAAGCGAAATTAGGTTAGAAAAATGAAGAAGTATGTTGTTTTTATAGTGTTATTTTCGGTCGTGTATACCTGTAAATCAAAGGGGATGCATGATTATTGCCAGTATCTTGATTCCTTTGCCGGGACTGCTGACAATGGACATACTTTTCACGGATCGTCCGGTTTTCACAATGACCGGCGACCCCAAATAATGGACAACAAAGCATAATAATATTATTAATAAATTTAAATTTAGTATCAATGGGGAAAAGTATTAAAGGAACAAAAACAGAACAGAATCTGTTGAAGGCATTTGCGGGAGAATCACAAGCCCGTACACGCTACACTTTTTTTGCAAGTGTCGCAAAGAAAGAAGGATATGAACAAATTTCCGCTATTTTCACGGAAACAGCCGAGCAGGAAAAAGAACATGCCAAAAGGTTTTTTAAATTCCTTGAGGGCGGCATGCTTGAAATTACAGCGTCTTTCCCGGCGGGAATTATAGGTACAACCAAAGAAAACCTTGCCGCTGCCGCTGCCGGCGAAAATGAGGAATGGACAGAATTATATCCCGAATTTGCAAATGTTGCAGAGGAAGAAGGATTTAATGCAATAGCCGCAGCTTTCCGCAATATTGCAAAAGTGGAAGCCGGACACGAAGAACGTTACTTGAGGCTGTTAAAGCGCGTAACGGAGGAAAAAGTGTTTGAACGCGAGGAAGAAATCGAATGGCAGTGCCGCAATTGCGGATATGTGCACAAAGGCGCCAGCGCTCCAGAAGCATGTCCGGCGTGTCTGCATCCGAAAGCCTTTTTCGAACCGAAAAAAGATTATTAAGTAAAAAGTTTTTAATGTATATGAAAAGAAGAGATTTTTTGACAAGTGCAGCTCTTATCGGTGCAGGAACTACCGTAGGAGCGTCTTCTGCTTTATTAAGTTCGTGCGGAACGCAATCGTCCGACAAAGCGAAAGTTTATACTCCCGAAGAATTGGGAATGTATTCTTTTGTTGATGTAGCCCCTGACGGGAAACCCCTTAAAGCCGCCCTGGTAGGTTGCGGAGACAGAGGTACCGGAGCGGCGACCCAGTTTTTAAAATCTGGACCGAATGTTTCGATTATTGCTCTCGTCGACATTTTTCCCGACAGAATGGAACGCTGTGCGCAAATTCTCAAGGAAAAGCACAATAACGAAGTGCCGGAAGCAAACCGTTTTTTTGGTTTCGACGCCTACAAGAAAGTGTTGGCAATGCCCGAAATTGATCTGGTATTGCTTTGTACTCCGACCCACTTCCGCCCCGAACAGTTCAAAGCGGCGGTAGATGCAGGAAAACATGTGTTTATGGAGAAACCCTGTGCTGTAGACCCGACAGGCATTCGTACTGTCATTGCCGCTGCCAAGGTAGCTACGAGCAAGGGCCTGACGGTAGTAACCGGCAACCAGAGGCGTCATTCGCGGGGGTACTGGGAAGCTTACATGCAGGTGCGCAACGGCGCTATCGGCGAAATCGTATCCGG
>JAISDR010000269.1 GCA_031264645.1 Prevotellaceae bacterium
GGACTTCTGGACTGGGCAGATTCAATGGCTTCGTTCGGCAGGGAAAAACAGAAATCGTTCCTTGTCTTCGCCGAACGTTTGACAAGAGAAAACTTTATCCTGAACAGGAAGATTCCGGATATTGTATATCTTGGTTTTGAAGAACTTGAATGGGCAAGAAAATTTTCCGCATTTATCAACGAAAATAATGTCTTCGATTTATACAGACAATTGAATATGTGCATTCTCCATATATCTCAAAACGGTAATGCAAAAATAATATTCACCGATCTTGCAATGAAAGTAAAAGAACTGATACGTCCCAATAAATAAACAATATAAACAGTTATTTGTATGAAAAAATTATTTACAGTTACGATTTTGACATTGTTCACTGTTTCCGGTATTTATGCACGGAACAGTCTTGTTTACGAAACACGTACTCTGAAAAGTGAAATTCTTAAAATGGAACGCAGGTATTCCATTTATCTGCCGGCAGGTTACGACGAATCTGACCAGAGCTATCCTGTGCTTTATCTTCTTCACGGCTCAGGCGACGACCATGCCGGATGGGTTCAATTCGGGCAGGTTCAACACATTGCGGATAAAACTATTGCCGAAGGAAAAGCCGGACCCATGATTATTGTGATGCCTGACGCCAATACCGGACGCAGAGGATATTTCAATGATATTCAAGGTGATTTTGACTATGAAGATTTCTTTTTCAAAGAATTGATACCACATATTGAAAAGACATACAGAGTTCGTGGCGAACGCCGTTACCGTGCCATTTCGGGACTGTCTATGGGCGGAGGCGGAACAATCTTTTATTCCCTGCACCAGCCCGACATGTTTGCTGCTGCAGCTCCATTAAGCGCAGCTACAGGAAATTGGAACATCGAACAGTTTAAATCCCGCCTTGGAGATGCGGCAAACAAAGTAAGCGCATCCCAAATGGAAACTTATTTTAAGCGTCACAGTATTGAGGAACTTATCATAAACGCATCCAAAGAGGAACTGGACAAAATCAAGCGTATCCGCTGGTATATCAGTTGCGGAGACGATGATTTTCTATACGAGGGAAACAGTCTGATGCATATACTTTTCCGTAAAAACGAAATCTCTCACGAATACCGTGTAAAAGACGGCGGACATACATGGACATACTGGCGCATGGAACTTCCTTTGGTGATGGAGTTTGTGGCTAAATCGTTTATGCAGTATTGAACATGGTTAATGATTAATGTCGCGATACATCCATTGCGATGAGAACTGTTTTAGTTATCCAGATTACAAATCTTATTGAATGTACAACTTGCACACGTTTTACTGTGTTCCGTTTGTGTAAACGGTTCATTAAAGTCGAACAGTCTCTGCAAATTTTGTGTCAAATATTCTTTGAAATCGTTTCTGTACACATTGAAATCCCTTACTTTTTTAGAATCGCCTCCCATACTTTCATCTATCAGAAAATAGCTGAAATCGGGAGAACGGCAATCTCTTGCAAAATACAGTGCAGGAACTATTTTCTCCGAAGGATTTTTATCCTCCCGGTACATAAATGAATACATGAAAGTTTGAAATGCTTCCTTGTTCATGTTTTGGGGATTGGAATCGAACAGGGAACTTACCGCTTTGAATTTCATCCGCTTGTCATTACTTCTTCCTGCACCCGTCTTATAATCAACTATGCGTACAGTACTGCCCTGCTTGTCGATGCGGTCAATGATTCCTCCCAATCCTACGCTCAGATTACCGACAGGAATATTTATGCTTATTTCTTCTTCGAAACCCAAAAGGATAAATCCGGGATTATTTCTGTCATAGTCCAAAATTCCCTCAACATATTTCTTGATTACATCCCGTGTAATCAGCAATTTGCCGTTTTCCTTGAAATCCTCCGGCAAAGAATCGCTTTTGTAAAACTCTGACGCAAAATATTTGTCTATCAATAATTGAATCTGTTCCGTATTCTGACAAATCAAATCCATGTCTTCTTTCAGAACCTTTTTGTTCTTCATCGGGAGATATAGTTTTTCCATGACTTTGTGGATAATATTTCCCAACAGGTTCAATGGCAGTTCTTCAGCTACCGACTCGTCGGATTCCAGCTTGACGATTTTCGAAAAATAGAATTTCAGAGGACAGCTTATATACGAACTTAAAGCGCTTGGCGATAGCCTTTTCGAAGGATTATCTCCTGTATATTTCATCAAAGACTGAATCACAGTTTCGTCTTTCCTGACTTTTATTTTTTTGCCTTTCCCGAATCTGATGCCGAACGTTACGGGATATTCCCTGATATTCAGGCCAGTTTCATATTTAAGCTGATATAAATAGCGGCTCATTTCGCCTGTGCGGTTCTCTCCGCTTTTCGACGAATAAAGCAGGCGCACATTTTTTGCCCTCTGAATCAGGCGATAAAAATTGTATGCCGAAATCGCCTCCAAATCTTCCCTGCATGGCAATCCATAGCCTTTACGCAGATTATAAGGGATATATGACGGCTTGCCGGTTTCCTGCGGAAGCTGTCCCTCGTTGACGGAAAGCAGTATAAGATTATCGAAATCCAAGGCTCTGGTTTCCTGAATGTTCATTATCTGCAATCCTTTAAGAGGTTCTCCGGTAAAAGGTATTTTCAATCCCCTGAAAATATCATGTATCAAATTGAGAAATACCGATTTCCCTGTCTCAAGATTTATTTCCTCGATAGATTTTTTCAGTTTATTGAGCGACCTGTTCATATAATATATGTACTCGTTTCGCAGCGCGACCTGTTCGTCATCCTCAGCCGGAATAGCGGCTATATCAGCGAATATATCTATGAAATAATCCGTTAGCTCTCCGTATGACGAAAGCGGAACGAATATCTTTTTCAGAAAAGGACTGTCGCCAAACAGCCGGTTGTCAACATATATCCTGTTGTCATTGACGATACTGTCGATGATTTTCTTTGCCGTATCCTTGCAGGCTCTGTTTATATAATTGTGCCGGAGTACGGCAAATACATCCCTGTAATAAAAGCCGGCATTTTTTTCGCCGTATGAATTTTGCAGGCGTATAAGCAGTTCTGCCAAAGTGAATACCGGCGTTTGCAGCATCGGATAACCCAGAGTGATGTTTATGTCGGTACATTCGTCGGGAAGAGAATGTAAAACCGGAATCAGGATGCTCTCGTCTATAAGTACAATGGCTGTTTTTCTGTCGAATACGGTTTCCATGCCTTTCAGTATTTCGGGAAGAGCCTTTGCCTGAAGCGCCTCCGACGGCGAAGCAATAATATGCACATCCTTGTCCCGCGTAAATTCCGATTGAAGATTGAACGAAGGTGGCGCAGGAAACAGTTCGATGTTTTTCCTCAAAAACATTCCGGCTTCCTGTTTTTTATCGTTTACATAATATTCGTCATAATCCCAGAAAAAAATTGCCCTGTCTAACTTTTTCAGATGCGAAAACAGGGCTAATTCGCATTTCCCAAGTACGTTAAATCCGATAAAAACATATCTGCCTTTGATTTCCGGAACAGTTCCATTCTGTATTTTTTCGATGATATCCCTGTATATCATGCCCGAATATGCCTGATTCCCTTCCCTCAAAATCGACTTGAATTCTGTGTATATCGGCAAGAGTATGTCCCAGATTTCGATGAATTTATCCTGCAAACCGCTGTTGCCGGCAGGGTCAAAGCTTTCCCAAAATTGCTGAATGTAGGATATTTGCTCCTTTGTCAGAAATGAAAAATCTCCTTCCATCTTTTTTTGCGCTTTCAGATTCCGGAACAGCAAGTCTGCATCAACCAGATGTTTGTCGATATCGTCAAAATCGTTCAACAGCGTTTCTCCCCAAAAATAAAATTTGTCGAATGATTCTTCACTGTGCGTATGCTTTTTATATACTTTGTACAGTAATGCCAGCAGGGAAAAGCCGTCGATTTTTTTCAAGGGGGAAAACGAAGAAACAATTTCTTCAAGACTTGTGTATTCGGGCGACCAAAGCGGTTTGTCAATTAGCGACGCCAGTTCTTCGGAAAAAAACAGCTGCGCTCTCCGTGAAGGAAAAACCAGTGTCAAGGATGAGATTTTATCCCCGTAAGTGGAATACAAATTGTTCGCTACTGATTGTAAAAAGTTCATATATAATACGTTTATCTTTGTAATTCAAATATTCAGAAGGGACAAAGATATAAAAAAGCGCTTACATATTACTGTAAACGCTTTTTACCCATCCATCCGCTTTTATTCCGTGGGCCCAGCAGGGCATGATCCTGCGACCCCCTGATTATGAGTCAGGTGCTCTAACCAACTGAGCTATGGGCCCTCTCAAATCCGGCTGCAAAGGTAATCAGTTTCTCCAAAATAGCAAAATATTTTTCTAAAAAAAGTTTAAATCCTGTCTGAATCAGGATTTCTCAGAATTAAAAGATTGACAGGATTAGGTATGCGAAATAAACAGGATA
>JAISDR010000280.1 GCA_031264645.1 Prevotellaceae bacterium
TATCCTTCCTGCAATCTCTATATTTGCCGATACCTTGTCCATTTTTATCTATTCAAAAGAGTCAAACATTTGTCTATTTCCCGCACCAATTCATCAATAAATTTCTTCGCATCAGATGCGTCTCCCTTAGACTTAAACGCCACAGCAAATTTCAATTTTCGATTCGCATCTTTAAAATCTTCAATTTCTGTTTTCAGACTTCCGATTTGCTCTTCCAATCTCTTTTTCGTATCTTCCAGCCTAAGAACCTTTTTCTTTTCTTTTTCGTAAAGATCGATCATTTGTGAGATTTTTCCATCAAGAGCGCTTGCTATTCCAACGTCGCCGTCCATGTTCCTCACATTTATTTTTGCAAAAATAGGAAAAATAATTTATTCGAAGCCTGTTTTCGAAATATTTTTTTGAATAAATTACGTTTGTTTTGCAAACTCAATTAGTTAGGATGATAGAAAAAATATCGTTTCCTTAATTTTAATGCCTGTTTTTTGCAATACTTATCTCAAAAATCGCACAATTTTCACGATTTCGTACAAGTTTATCGCGATTTTCAATCTGATATACCAATCAATTGAAAGTCATCCATTAGACCATAATCAATCTGTTGATAGTCATTTCCTGAGGGATAGTCTTTTACTCCACGAAAATGCCATGGAGAAACAACTCCCGGTCCCGGATTTTTATGGAATGGACCAAGCAGGTTTTTGTTGCTGCCCGTTATGATTACATCAACCGTATTGCTTCCCTTTTTTATCAGTCCGGATACGTCGACTGTATACGGTTCAAACCCGATAATGCCAGCCGATTGACCGTTTACCAATACTTCCGCAACTGTTCCCGTCCACTTGCCCAGGCTTACGCTGTACTGTTTTCCGGGACTGTCTATTTCAAACGTTTTCCGGTAGGATACGCCGCGCGAATAAAAAGCCCATCCCTGGCTTTTCCAGCTGCCCGTAGAAAATTCTTTCAGCGGCGGCTTTATTTCCCAGCCCTTTGCAGCGGCTTCTACAGTGAAATTGCCGATAACGTACACCGGTTCGATTTCCGCATGTATCTTCATTGGAGACAGTTCCAGAGCCAGCAGGTTTTCTCCCGTCTTCACTTCCTTCTCGACGTCGAACAGGCGTATCTCGCGGTCGAGCCATTCGTTTTCAGTCGGATGTATTTCCTTTCCGTTCAGCGAAATCTTATACAGCCAGGGTCTTTCCACTGCAAGCTTCATTCCCTTGAAATCGCATCCTCCGGCTGTTGTGAACCTGTAAACGGCTTTAAATCCGCCTCCGGTAAACGTATCCTGCCGTATGATGTTGTCTTTGTACTGTACGGACGTATTCCACGGGTCGCCTCCACTGAGACCGTTATGCTTGAAAGCCATGTCTGCGGCGTTATATACATGCTGATCGGCAAACGCTTTGCCGTCGAGATATACATCGCAGAAATCGACGGTCAGGACATTTGGCTCCAGAGGCTTTACCTTGACGTCGCCCGCAGCGGATATTGTGGTACGACTGTCGCATTTCGGCTTTGCTTCCGGGAGATTTTGCCGTTTGTTGCAGATATACAGCAGCAGGCTTCCCGCAGGCGGAATACTGAAATCTACAGTGATGTAGCCGCCGTCGGCTGTTTCGGCATAATCGACTGTCTCTCCGGAGAGAGTATTCAGTTCGACAGCGTCTTTTCCCGCAAGACGTACCTGTCCTGTGGTCGTTTCGTCGAGACTTGAATTTATCAGGAAGAGCACATTCCCGTCGTCCATCACGCGGCGGTGATGAAACAGATTGCCGTTGCGTACATTCTTGAAAACAATGTCTTCGTCGACAAAATATTTACGGATAACGTCGTCAGTCAATTCTGCCGCATAAACGATCTGTTCGTTTTGCTCGAAAAAGTTTTTCAGCTCTTCACTCTCTTTTCCATCGAGACGGGAGGGAGAAGAAAAGGCAAGAACCGTTCCGCCTTTTTCGATAAACTGTTTGAGTAACTGAAACGTTTCCGCATCAAGATTTTCAGTTACCGGAGGTAAAACGACCAGACTGTAATCGCATTTCCCGATAACGAATTTCCCCTTCTTGACGCTTCCCTGATCCTTGATAATATTTTCGGAACCGAGGTCGTATTCTGCCTGCGCCTTTTCGAGCACAGTAACGAAATTCTGGAAAGACGCGGCAATATTCCACAGCTTTTTATTGCTTTTTGCGAAGGAATAGTACTGCCAGAGAGAAGTCGTAGGTTCGATTATAAGCGTGCGGTTGAGCTGTTTGCCCGCCGACAAAGCCATTGACAGGCGCGCATAGTGCATGTTTAGCGGCAGATAGTATTTCCACCAGGGCGAGTGCTGCGAGAAAGTGGGAGGATAATCGTATTTTCGCGCTCCGGCGATGCTGAGGTGCGACAAATGCTGGTTCATGAAGTTGACGCCCAGCGCATATTCCCAGTCTCCCAGCCGCTTGAAGTCCCGGAATGTTTCTTCCCATCCTCCTCCGCCGTAAGTTTCGCTCAAAGTGCGCCTGTATCCCATCTGGTTGGCTACACTGCTCAATTCCTTCACCGCGCGGATATTGCCAAACTGAGCCTGAGAAGAGCTTTCATTAAACTGATTGAAAAGCATGTCGATAGCCGGCTGCTGATGCCATGCGTACATTGCCATATTGTCTCCTCCCTCAGCCATATCGGGCCATCCATGTTCCCAATAGTGACCGGTCCATTTCAATCCTTTTTCTTCGCAGTATTCGTAGCACGGCTTAGCCCAGCGGTCGATGAACATCTGCAACAGCGTCCGGATGTAGTTATGACGCACTTCCTGCCAGTTGTCCGTTTCTTCAAACAGCAGTGGCAGTTTAGTCTTCAGGTCGTAACCCCATTCTTTGCTGAATACTTCAAACAGGTCGGGCGTCCAGCGGATACCTCCGGACGGACGGATGTTCGGCTCGTCCGTAAACCATCCCGGCATGGATTTTCCAAACTCGTCGCCTGCAACCCGCTCGTATCCCCGAAGTGTAATGTCAATAAATTTTTCAGTTACTCCCGGATACAGCAAATCGACATACGAAAAGCCGCCAAACCAGGGAGAAACGCCGAAATAGTTTTTCCCGAAAAGGTAATATTTACCCTGTTTTCCATGCTCTTCCTGCAGTTTGTCCGTAATGTCGATAAACTTCCCGCCGTCCTCTTTCAGGCAGATGAAAAATTCCGAAGCATTGTCGGGCAGCGTTTCCGCCTTTGTCAGGCTTAAGCCGTTACCCTGATTATAGCTTTCGGGCATTTCCGCCGGCACATGACCGCCTGCAAATCCGCTCGGATAGGAATTTTCATCGTATATCCATACATTCATATCCAGTTCCTTGCCCTTGTCGAGGGTATAACGGAACAACGCGTACCATTCGTCGGAAATGTACTCGGTGATTAATCCCGGACGCGGATGAATGAATACTCCGCCAAAACCTTTTTCTTTCAGATCAGTCATTGTACTGTCTATCAGCCCCCGTGTGATCTTAGTATTCCACACATACAAAGGCGCTGTTTTGTATTCTTTTGACGGATTGAGAAATTGCGAACGCAAGCTTTCAAAAGTATCCGTCCCGTCCTGTGAACGGCAGGCGTACAGGACAAGCAAACTCGTCAGGATTATTCCCGACAGTTTAAACACACTCTGTTTCAATAAATTCATATTCCTGTTAATTTATAATTCAGATGCAAAAGTAAGGATTATTTATTACATAAACCGAATTAAGGGAAGGAAAATTAATACCATATAATAATGTGAACTTTCTGGATTGCTTCGTTCCTCCCCTTCGTTAGGAAACGAGGGGGAGGAGAGATTGTTGTTTGCTATAATAATGGCGTTACCTTCGGGATTTTTATGCTAAGATGTCACGTCCGCTCAAGCGGAAGTTTTCCGCCAGCAAGCGGATTTTTCCGGCTTGCGACCTGTGAACTGCGATTTTTGATTCCCCGGTTTTGCCTGCCTTCATTTAAGAAAAAACGGGTTGAACGGGTTGAAGGTAAAAAGCTGTTTGAAGTTATCAACCAGCAAATGTATTGCCAGTCCCGAGCGGAGTTTCGGCTCGAACCATGTTGTTTTTGGAGGCATTATTTCCCCTGCATCGGCGATATTTATCAACTGCCGCATACTCACGGGATATAAGGCGAAAGCTACCGCCATTTCTTTGGAATCGACTCTTTTTCCCAGAATGTCAAGCCCCCTGATACCGCCAACAAAATCTATCCTTTTCGATGTACGCAAATCTGTTATGTCCAGAATTTTGCCCAGTACCAGATCGGACAGGACGGTAACATCTAGTCCTCCGACAGGGTCGGCATCGTTGTATGTACCTTTCTTTGCGGTCAGGGAGTACCACGAACCGGCGAGATACATCGAAAAATTATGCAGCGCCGAAGGCTTGTAAGGATTTGAGGAACTTTGTTTTTCGACAGTAAAGTTTTCGTTCAGCCTGTCGAGAAACTGTTCGGCGGACAGTCCGTTGAGATCCTTGACGAGCCGGTTGTAGTCGAATATTCTTAAATGACTTTCGGGAAATATGACAGCCATGAACCAGTTATATTCCTCGTCGCCCCTGTGGTTTGGATTTTCCAGGCGTCTTGACTTTGCAACGGCAGCGGCGGCGGCTGTACGGTGATGTCCGTCGGCGATGTAAAGGGCGGGAACGTTTTCGAATATTCTGGTAATTCGCTCAATATGTTCCGGACTGTCCACAATCCAGAACTGGTGGCGGACTCCGTCGCCGGAAGTGAAATCATATTCGGCGCTTTGAGTTTCGACAATCGAAGCGACCAGTTCATTCATCTCTTCCACATCGGGATATGACAGAAACACAGGCTCAATATTCGCATTTTGTTCGTTAACATGCCTGGTTCTGTCTTTTTCCTTGTCTTCTCTTGTGAGTTCGTGTTTCTTGATTTTTCCCGACTCGTAATCCTCGGCGCTGGCGCACGCCGTCAGTCCGTACTGAGTTCTGCCGTCCATGGTTTGCGCATAGATGTAATACTTTTCAGTCTCATCCTGAAACAGCCAGCCCTTGTCGATCCACTGCAGGAAACATTTTTTGCCTGAATCATATGTTACGCTGGCATATTCATAAGCTGTCGGCATGAAATTTATTTCCGGCTTTGTGATGTGCAGGAGCGACTTCTCTCCCGCTTCCTGCCTTGCTTCCGCAGAGCTGAGAACGTCGTACGGACGCGATGCAATTTCCTCGGCATATTCTTTCGGAGGACGAACTGCTCTAAATGGTTTTAATTTTATCATAACTGTATATTTATTATAATTATTTACATTTTAAGAATTTTGGACTTTCGAAATCCAGTTTTTCACTTCGTCGGGCGAAGGATTTTTCAAACCCAGCTTCTGCTTTTTGTTGACTCCGCACAGGTCGTTGAAAAGCTTGCCCGGATTGAGATCTGCAAGAGACTTTACGGTAGTGAATCCCGACTTTTGGATTACGGCGACCCATTCTTCCGGTATCCCGACAGCCACGTACGCTTCCTTTTCGTCGACGGCAGCTTTCTTTTCGGGACGCATCTGCGGGAAAAACAGCACGTCCTGAATGGACGCCGCTCCGGTCATCATCATCACCAGACGGTCAATCCCGATGCCCATTCCCGAAGTTGGAGGCATGCCGTATTCCAGCGCCCGCACGAAATCCATATCGATAAACATGGCTTCGTCGTCGCCCTTTTCCTTCAGCCTGATCTGTTCCTTGAAGCGTTCGAGCTGGTCAACCGGGTCGTTCAGTTCCGAATAGGCGTTACATATTTCCTTTCCGCCCACGAACAGTTCAAACCGCTCGGTCAGCAGGGGATTATCCCTGTGTTTTTTTGTCAGGGGCGAGAGTTCGATCGGATAATCAATGATAAACGTGGGCTGAATCAGGTGATGTTCACACTTTTCGCCGAATATGGCGTCAATAAGTTTTCCCTTTCCCATCGTGTCGTCAATGACGATATCCAGGTCTCTGCATGCTTTTCGCAACCGGGTTTCGTCCATGCCGGATATATCGACGCCCGCATATTCCCTGATGGCTTCCGACATCGGCAAACGGCGATACGGACCCTTAAATGCCACTTCTTCTTCGCCAATCTTTACACGCGTACAGCCGTTTACCTCCATTGCTATTTTCTCGAAAAGCTGTTCGGTAAAGTTCATCATCCACCTGTAATCCTTGTAGGCTACGTAAATTTCGAGACAGGTAAATTCGGGATTGTGAGTGCGATCCATTCCTTCGTTGCGGAAATTGCGCGAAAATTCATATACGCCGGTGAATCCTCCAACTATAAGCCTCTTAAGATACAGTTCATTTGCAATGCGAAGATAAAGCGGGATATCCAGAGCGTTATGATGCGTTATGAAGGGACGCGCGGTCGCTCCGCCCGGTATCGACTGGAGGACAGGCGTATCGACTTCAAGATAATCCCTGTCGTTAAAGAACTGCCTCATGGCATTCACGATTTTTGTACGCTTGATGAAAACGTCCTTTACATGCGGATTGACAAGCAAATCGACGTAACGCATGCGATATCGCTGTTCGGGATCGGTAAAGGCGTCGAAAACCCGTCCTTCCTTTTCCTTCACTATGGGCAGGACTCTCAAGGATTTGCTTAAAACGGTCAGCTCTTTTGCATGAATCGACAGCTCGCCCATCTGGGTTATGAATGCATATCCCCTGATTCCAACAATATCCCCTATGTCCAAAAGTTTCTTGAAAACGGTGTTATACATTGTCTTGTCTTCTCCGGTGCAGACGTCGTCGCGCTTGACGTACACCTGAATCCGCCCTTTTTCGTCCTGCAATTCGAAAAAGGAAGCGCTGCCCATTATGCGCCTTGCCATTATGCGCCCGGCAATGCTAATATTCTGAAAATTACCTTTTCCGGGATCAAATCCGGCGGCTATTTCTTCGCTCGTACAGTTCACTTCAAATTCACTGGCGGGATATGCCTGTATATTGAGTTTCTCCAATTCAGTCAATGAGTTGCGCCTGATAATTTCCTGTTCGCTAAAATCCTGATACATACTTTGTCTTTAATTTAAAATAAGCGCAAAAGTATAAAATTATTGGTAAATGAG
>JAISDR010000299.1 GCA_031264645.1 Prevotellaceae bacterium
CAATATTTGCGATATTCTGCCAATAAGACAATCGTCATTAGTTTCCAGTTTGATATACTTGATACTGTCAACTAAATTCGGAACTGTGTTTTCGATATTAAGTATAAGTTCTTTGGAAATGTCGTCATACTGCAAAACTTTAGATTGTTGTTCGCATGAAAACAACAATAAAACAAGAAAAAACGATGTTGTTAATTTTAATTTCATATCAATCATTTAAAACACATTATTAATGTAAGACACAAAGTTTCATATTTATGCTTTTTTGTTTGCTTTTATCGGAGACATATTTTTTCCTGTTCAGGAAATTGTTTTATAAATCTACTCCACAAATCATGACCCCATTCCATATAGTCCTCATTTTGGAAATAACTTTTACCCGGAGTAATTTCAACAAAATAATCATCCACATCATGTTCATAACGAACTCTGAACTCCGGAAACTGTTTAACGAAGTTCTTTAATTCTTTTTCTATAAAAATTGCACTGTTCATTCTAATAATTTTGCACAAATGTACATGAAAATTTTTGATTTATAGAAAAAGACAGGGCGTTTAGTACCTAAGAAGTCAAATTTTTAATTTCTTGCCAAATAATGCATTAATTTGACTTCTTAGGTACTAAACAGTATAAATATCTACATTATTATCAATTTTCTTTAACATTTTTCGAAAAGGAAAAGTCAGTTTCAGACTGAACACATACACTTATATATTAATCCATTAACAATACTCCTGCAGATTTGTTATTCGATATTAGAAAATTAAATAAAGTTAAATTGTCCCTAGTTAACAGGTATTATTCTTACCTTTGCGCGTATAAATTTGATTATTGGTACTATATGACCGTCTATAAAAATACGATTTTACTGGTTTGCATTTTACTGCTTTTTTCTGTTCAGAAGCTTGGCTCGACGCCCGAAGGCGGATACGCGAGGCATACCAAATATATAGCAACTCCCAAATCGCCGGCAGAGAAGCGATGGGTTGATTCCGTTATGCTTACGCTCAGTCCGCGCAACCGGCTTGCTCAGCTTTTCATGATGCCGGCATATTCCAATCTCGACGAAAGACATGAAAATTCCGTAAAGAAAGGAATCACGGACTACAATATCGGAGGATTGATCTTCTTTCAGGGAACGCCGGAGAAACAGGTGGAACTGACTAATTTGTACCAGTCCGTTTCGAAAATACCCCTGCTTGTAAGCATGGATGCGGAATGGGGCGTCGGGATGAGGCTCAAAAGCGCTATCGCTTTTCCGCAGCAGATGGCTTTGGGATCAATCAGGGACAACAGCCTGATATACGAGCTTGGAGCTGAAATAGCAAGACAGTGTAAACTGTTGGGGGTTCACATCAATTTCGCTCCCGTGGTGGACGTCAATAACAATCCCGGCAATCCTGTTATCAACTACCGTTCGTTTGGCGAAAATCCCTTCGAAGTTTCGGAAAAGGGAATTGCCCTTATGGACGGAATGCAGGATAACGGAGTGATTGCCTGTGCAAAACATTTTCCCGGACATGGAGATACGGATACCGATTCTCACAAACTGCTGCCAATACTGAACCATTCGAAAGAGCGTCTGGATTCTGTCGAGTTCAAGCCGTTTAAAAGACTTATAGATAATGGAATTGCGATGGTCATGATCGGACATCTGTATGCCAAATCGCTTGAAAATACCGGCGCCGAAATCCCTGCGTCTATTTCGAAAAGCGTAATACAGAAAACATTGCGCGACGAGATGTCGTTTCAAGGTTTGGTCATAAGCGACGCCCTGAATATGAACGGAGTAAAAAATTATGCCGGCAACAAAAATGTAGCCCTCGAAGCTCTCAAGGCGGGACACGACATCCTCCTGATGCCATACGACATAGAGAATAACATACTCGCAATCGAGAAAGCCATAAAGGAAGGCGAAATTGTGCAGGAAGTCATAGACGAGAGATGCCGAAAAATCCTGACCGTCAAATATCGCGCGGGATTAACGAAATTTACTCCACTGAAAACAAAAGGAATACGCGACAGCATCAATTCACCCGGAGCGCAGGCGCTGAAAAACCGACTGGTGGAAAATTCCGTAATCCTTGTGGAAAACAGGAATAATATCCTTCCTTTGAGGGATATAGACAAG
The DNA here is from genome assembly GCA_031264645.1 of Prevotellaceae bacterium. GTDB lineage: Bacteria > Bacteroidota > Bacteroidia > Bacteroidales > UBA932 > JAIRLF01. The sequence continues at coordinate 2,132 of JAISDR010000299.1, forward strand.
CATCAGTACGGATATTTGGCTGTCGGAGGTTTTGAGTCGGGAAACACTTTTATCGACCGGCTTTCGATGTACGCAGGCATATCCGCCAAATGCGAAATTTCTGCTGTTCCTTCGGCTCAGGAAATCACGAACATGAGAAATAAACTCAGCAACTGCGACGTGATTATTGTCGGATACCATGCAACAAGCACAAGTCCGTCAAAGCAGTACGGAGTCAGCAAGCAGGTTTTTGATTTGCTGAAAACCATGCTGCCCAACAGGGAAATAGTACTGGCTTATTTCGGCTCGCCTTATTTTCTTTCGTATGCCGAGCCTGTTGATTTGTACGCAAGTTCGGTGATTGTGGCTCACGACAATTCCAGTGAAGCGCAGGACAGAACGGCGCAAATGATATTCGGCGGAATACCCTTTTCGGGAAAAATGCCCGTCAGCGCCCAAAATTTCCACGAAGGTTATGGGCTGGAGACATTCAATTCCATACGCTTAAAATATGTTATACCCGAAGAAACAGGCATATCGCAAAAATCGCTGAACAGCATTGATTCGCTCGTGCTGGCGGGAATCAGGCTCAAGGCGTTCCCCGGCTGTCAGGTAATAGCGGCGCATCGGGGCGAGGTGTTTTATTATAAGGCATTTGGAAATCATACATACGACAAGGCGTCTCCAAAGGTGAAAATCTCGGATGTGTACGATGTGGCTTCGGTAACAAAAGTGGCTGCAACACTGCCGATAGTGATGCGTATGGTCGACGAAAAACTTGTGGACATAAACAGTTCGCTGAAACAGTATGTACCCATGCATCCCCACAGTAACAAGGGAGATTTGAAAATCAAGGATATATTGCTGCATCAGTCCGGATTGCCCTCGTGGGTTCCCTTTCACTACAAATATTTTGTTACTCCTGACGGGAAACCGGCAATATCGAACAGAAAAACGGCGGAATTTAACATTCCGATTCCGGGCGCAGGCAGATATCTTAAAAACGGCTATACCTTAGACCGGAATTTCTTTTCGCCCGAAAAGACGGAAAAGTTTACCCGTCCTGTTGCAAATAATCTGTACGGTTCCAATGAATTGCGCGAAGATATATATGCTGTGATAGATACCTGCACTCTGATGAATACCAATTATCGTTACAGCGACCTGGGATTTATCTACATGCAGCGCCTGATAGAGTCGGTATACGATATGACGGAAGACAAACTGTCTCAGTCGCTGTTTTATGAGCCTATCGGTATGAACCGCACGGGATACCTTCCTCTGGAAAGGATTCCGGCAGGCGACATTCCTCCTACGGAAGACGACAGGTTATTCAGGAACCAGCTGTTACAGGGCTATGTTCACGATCAGGCAGCTTCGCTTAGCGGCGGAGTGTCGGGACACGCGGGCCTGTTCAGCAATGCAAACGATCTGGTCAAACTGTATCAAATGTACCTCAACGGAGGATTTTACGGCGGAACCCGCTATATGACAGAGGAAACGATAGCCCAGTTTACGTCCTGTACCAATTGCAGGCAGGGCAACAGGCGGGGACTTGGCTTCGATAAAAAAGACCCCGACGCCAGAAAAAAAAGTCCCATTTGCGATGAAGCCTCGCTGCAAAGTTATGGACATACGGGATTTACGGGAACAATGGTCTGGATAGACCCCGAACGCGAACTTGTTTTCATATTCCTTTCAAACAGAATAAATCCGTCTGCAAGCAACAACAAACTGTCGCAGCTCAGTACAAGAAGTGAAATTTTTGCAAGGCTTATACGGGCTATAGACGGGAAAAACCGGCATTTTATCGATAACCAGTTAGTAAACAATATAAAAAGATAGATTATGAAAGTTTTTAAATTATTTCCGGCGCTTGTTTTATGTACATTACTTTTATCCTGCACAAGTGAAGCTCCGTCTGCTACAAGCGATCCGCTGTATGAAGATGTGCCCTACATAGCCGATTGTGTCCCGGGTTCCCTGTCGGAAATCGAAAAACAAAAGGTGTTGAACTACATAAACCGTGTGCGAACGATGCACAATTTGCCTGTCGTCGTGTACGACAGCAGAAAAGACAGAGTTGCGCAGGAAGCTGCATTAATCGGCGCGGCAAATTCCAGTATCGGAACAGCAGTTGAATCGGATTTATGCTATTCGGGCAATGCGGCTCAGGAATGTAATAACGGAAACCGCAGTCTCTGGGGAAGCGCTAATTCGAAATGGCCCTCGTCCGAAATCCACATAAACGACTGGATGACCGAACTGAAGAGCGAAAATGTCAATAATCGCCGTCGCATATTAGACCCGTTCCTGAAAAGTATAACATTCGGAAGAGTCATAGGATCACCAAGAAAGGGCGATTTCAAGTATGTGTCTTCTGCAATGCTGATAACTGCCGACGGCGCCGATATCAGCAGTTCCGAGATTCCACATATTGCATATCCTGAAGGAAATTACGATGCGAAACTCTTTGATCCCAATTCGATACTGAGTTTTTCTCTGCTTTGCGACAAGTCAGCCAAATCGGGTAACAGTACAGTCGATTTTTCCGATGCTACGGTCGAAGTAAGCGCAGGAACTCAGATACTGAATATTGTCGAAGAAAGTCTCAGTTATGACAATAATAATTACGGATTACCCAACAATCTCCAGTGGAAAGTTATCGGACTTGTAAAGAATGTCACATATACGGTTAAAATCCATGGCATTAAAGTAGCAGGCGAAATAAAGGATTCTGAATATACTTTCTCATTTAAATAGTCAGTGATTTTATAATCATCATGCAGTCCTCTTAATATGTTCCATATGTTCCATAATTTATTCCGTTATCCAGCGTTTTACTCCCCGTTTTTTTTGAGAAAATTCCACGCCGATTTTTACGGTTTTTCTGTGGTCGGCGGTGTAGGGAATAGCGTAATCTCTGTCGTTAATTTGCTTTAAGGCGTCTTCGGCAGTGGCTTTGCTGTCCATTTTGAACTCGAAAACGTAGATATTGTCGGCAGTTTTTACAAGGACGTCAGCTCTGCCTTTGCTGCTTTTTACTTCGGTTTCCACAAACTGTCCCAACAGCGTGAAAAGCAGATAAAAAACATGCTGATAATACTGCTCGTCCCGATGCTTTTCTTTTATTGCATCGTAAGGGATATCGGCAAAAAATGCTTTTAAGGAAGTCATAAATTTTTCAATATCGCCCTTTTTCAGCTGTCGCAAAAAATAATTGACTGAAAATTTACCCGTTTCTATCGGCGTGAGTGCAAATGCAGGCAGAAGTTCATTCAAAAAACCGTATTTCACCTCTTCGTTTGGAAATCCTAAAACGTAAGCGTCTTCATCCTGTTCATACGACTTGATTGTCAAATAACCGGTTTGATAAAGCAGCGGCTCAAGATTCTGATTTTCGTAGCGGTAGTCCATTATGGAAGCTGTAGAAATATGCACGTCGTCATCCTCAAATTTACGAATCTCGTAATTTTGATTTCTCAGCGCTTTTGCCAGAAACGTCGGCGTACCGGTAGCAAACCAGTAATAACGATATTTTTGAGTAAGAAATGTGTTAAGCAAACCGAAAGGATTATAAACACTGACTGAATTTTCGGAAAAATGATATCCATTATAGCGTTTTTGCAATTCAACTAGTGTTTCTTCGTAAGTTTTTTGCGTCTTCTCTGCCAGTGCGGTGATTTCAGGCGCAAAATTTTCTTCCAGCTCTGTCTGTGTAATGCCGCAAATCCCCGAATATCTGTCATCCAAACTTATATCTACAAGCTGGTTTAAGTCGCTGAAAATACTCACTTTTGAAAATTTTGTTACGCCTGTCAAAAACACAAATCTCAAATGTGCATCTTCTGCTTTCAGAACGCCGTAAAAACCTTTCAAACTGTTACGGATACTCTCATTGAGCGCCGGATTATCCATTGTTGAAATCAGAGGTTTATCGTATTCGTCAATCAAAACGACTGTTTTTTTGCCCGATTTCTTGCAGGCACGCTGTATAAGTCCCGAAAAACGGGCTGCAGGCGTTTTATCCAGTTTATTTTTTCCCCATACCTCCTCTATTTGCCGTAAATTTTTATCCAAAGCGGAATTAAAAGATTCTATATCAATGTAACTTTCGCGGTTAAAATCTAAATAAAAGACGGGATATTGTGCCCAGTCCTTTTCCAGTTCGGCGATTTTCAAGCCTTCGAAAAGTTCGCGTTTACCCTCAAAATAGGCTTTGAGCGTGGAAAGAAACAAACTCTTTCCAAATCTGCGCGGGCGACTGAGAAAATAAGGCGCATCAAGCTGAAACAGCTGATATATATACTGCGTTTTATCTACATAAACATTATTACCTGTACGCAGTTTCTCAAAATCCTGTACGCCGACCGGCATTTTTCTTAAAGTACTTTCGTTTCCGTATTCCGTATTCTGTATCATGTTTCTGAAATTTTTATCGCGACAAAGGTAAAAATCTTTTTCCAATTAACAATTGATTTTATTTTTACTCAGTAAATATGGAAAATTCAATACCTTTGCGCCTGAAAATTTTTATGATCACGTTATTTAATTTAAAGAATATGTTAAAAATAGAGAAAACAGCAGTATCATCAGTTATCCTTGCTTTGTTACTGTTTACCGCAAATTTGCAGGCGCAGAAACAGCTTCTTTCGCACGAGCAGATTTTCAGTTTACAGCAGTCGAACAATTCCGTTGAAGTTATGAAATGGA
>JAISDR010000006.1 GCA_031264645.1 Prevotellaceae bacterium
TTTATAATCCTCCTGTCAATCCTTTTGAAAGGTCTCTTACGCCATTGTAAGCCCATTTCAAATATATTGCTCCCCAGGTAAATCCTGCTCCGAAAGCGGAAATTACCAGATTATCGCCTTTTTTCAGTTTCGATTCATAATCCCACAGACACAAAGGTATTGTTGCCGAGGAAGTATTTCCGAACCTGTCTATATTTACCATCACCTTTTCCTTTGGCAATCCCATCCGGTTTCCGGTAGCGCAGATTATGCGCAGATTTGCCTGATGAGGCACCAGCCATGCGACGTCGTCGGAAGAAAGATTGTTTCTTTGCATCAGTTCCATTGTCGTATCTGCCATTTTGGATACCGCAGCCTTGAATACAGCCTGTCCGTCCTGAACGATATAATGCTGGCGGCGCAGAATTGTTTCCATGCTTGCGGGAAGCTGCGAACCTCCTGCCGGGAGATGCAAATGTTTACATCCTGCTCCGTCGGATCTTGTAATGGAATCAACAAATCCCAAATCTTCGCTTGTCGGTTCGATAAGCGCTGCGGCAGCCCCGTCTCCGAACAGTGGACAAGTCGAGCGGTCGGTGTAATCGACATACATCGTGAGTTTTTCGGCGCCTACAAGAACGATTTTCCGGCATCTGCCCGTTTCTATGAACGACGCCATTGTCACCAGAGCATATATAAAACTCGAACAGCCGGCATTTATATCAAAACTGAATGCATTCTTGACGCCAAGCTTGTCGGATATTATATTTGCAGTAGCGGGAAACACCATGTCGTGCGAAACCCCGCACCATACCAGCAAATCGACCTCTTCCGGCTTTGTTCCGGTTTTTTCGAATAAACTTTTCACTGCCTCGACAGCCATATCCGACGTCGCTTTGCCTTCTTCCTTGAGGATGTGCCGTTCCCGTATTCCTACCCTGCTCATTATCCATTCGTCGTTGGTATCGACCATCCGCGAAAGCTCTTCGTTAGTAAGTATATAATCAGGAAGGTATCCGGCTATGCCTGTTATAACTGCTCTTGTTCGAGTATCTTTCATACTGCCTTTTCTTGTTTATAATGTATTCTCTTTTTTGTTGAGAGACGAATCCTTGAATATGCTTTTTACCCTGTCGACCATTTTCGCCCTGACAGTTTTCTCCGTATTGAGAATCATATTCTTTATCGCTTTCGGCGACGAACTGCCATGTCCGATTATTACGGGCGCATTCACTCCGAGTACCGGAGTTCCGCCATGATATTCATAGTCCAGTTTACTGAAAAATTCCGTTTCGATTCCCTGATATCGCGCCATGCGATAGAAACTTTCCGCCATTTTCAGTATCACGTTCCCGACAAATCCGTCGCAGACAACGACGTCCGCCTTTTCCCCGGTCATCAATTCGTTACCTTCGATATTGCCCACGAAATTGAAGTCCCTTGAATCTTTCATCAATTCGTAAGCGGCTTTGGTAACGAGATTTCCCTTCGATTCCTCCTCGCCTATGTTAAGCAGGGCGATTCTGGGATTTGTATCGCCCAGAGCGCCTTTTGCATACAATGAGCCAAGTATGGCATACTGGTAGAGATTTTCCGGCTTGCAGTCGGCATTCAGACCGACGTCCAGAAGGAGTCCCCAGCGTCCGGTTATAATGGGAAACAGGCAGGAAATGCAGGGTCGCAAAATTCCTTCAATCGTCTTAACAGTGTACATGATTCCCGCCATCATTGCTCCCGTATTGCCGGGGCTGGCAAAACCGTCAATTAAGCCCGAGGAGAGATATTTGAACCCCATAGCCATGCTTGAATCAGGTTTCTGTGCAAACGCTTTTGCCGGATGGTCATGCATATCAATGATTTCCGAGGTATGAACTGTTTGGAATCTTGAAACGTCAAAGCCTTTTTCTCTGCAGACGTCTTTGATTTGTGTTTCATTTCCAAAGAGAATTATTTCGGAACCGTTTTGCAGTTCCGGGAGAGCTTCAATCGCTCCCAGCACCTCATTTTTCGGAGCAAAATCTCCTCCCATTACATCAAGCCCGATCTTCATCTTCTGTATGTATTATTAAAACTATGCTTCAGAATGTTCTATGATCAGGCGTCCGCGATAGTATCCACATTCGGGACATACTCTGTGATAAAGAACCGCTGAGCCGCAATGTGAACATGAAGCAAGTGTCGGAATCTCCGCCTTATAGTGAGTTCTGCGTTTGTGCTTTCTTTGTTTCGACGTTCTGTGTTTAGGATGTGCCATTATTTAATATTATTTAAAATGTTTAAAAACCATTAATTCTATTCGTTATATATTTAAGCATCTCGGGATTGCAGAGACTTTTTCCGTTTTCGTCGTCTCCGTGTACCCTCTGTATCGGCAGAGCCAGACAGATGCTTTCGTAAACGTAAACCGTAAGATCTATATCCTCGTCTTCCGCATTTACGTATATTATGTCTTCGTCCGGATTTTCTTCGTCCGGTTTATCAAGAACCTGCTCAAATACGACCGATAACATGTTTTCGCCTTCCACCGGAACATCAAGATCTTCCAGACAACGGTCGCATGAAACTGTTAATACTCCCGAAAATGTCAAAACTACATTCATGAAAAGGCTGAACTTCTCTACCTCCAGGGATATTTCTACCGAACCTTCGATTATCTCCGGATTCTGAAAATCGGAAAAAAATTCAGTTTCTACCCTGAATTTAAATGTATGCTTCCTCTTTTCCAAGTTGCGCAACGGCAATACTATGTAATTTCGCACCTCGCTCATGTAACATAAATCGGCGGGCAAAAGTACAAAAAAAATCTATTTTACAACATATTCTTGTTTTTTGCTTCCCGTTTT
>JAISDR010000106.1 GCA_031264645.1 Prevotellaceae bacterium
CAAAAAACCACAAGGCGTTTTGCCTTGTGGTTTCAATACTAAAATATACCTTATATAAAAGAAATTTTTAATCCAGTTTGATGCTCAGGCACAAGCCCTGCAGTTCATGGATCAACACGTTCAATGATTCGGGGATACCGGCGGCGGGCATATTATCGCCTTTCACGATTGATTCGTAAGCCTTTGCTCTGCCGACCACATCGTCCGACTTGATAGTCAGGATTTCCTGGAGGATATGTGCGGCTCCGAAAGCTTCCAGAGCCCAGACCTCCATTTCTCCGAAACGCTGTCCGCCGAATTGAGCCTTACCTCCAAGCGGCTGCTGGGTGATCAGCGAATATGGACCTATTGAGCGGGCATGCATCTTGTCGTCGACCATGTGACCGAGTTTCAGCATGTAAATCACGCCCACAGTAGCCGGCTGGTCAAACAGTTCGCCTGTTCCACCGTCGCGCAGATGGGTTTTTCCATAACGCGGGAGGCCTGCCTTGTCCGTATATTCAGTGATATTGTCCAGACTTGCGCCGTCGAATATCGGGGTACTGAACTTCATATTCAATTCCTTTCCTGCCCATCCAAGCACCGTTTCGTATATCTGACCGAGGTTCATTCGCGAAGGCACGCCAAGAGGATTCAGCACAATATCGACAATCGAGCCGTCCTCGAGGAAAGGCATATCCTCGTCGCGGACAACGCGGGCAACAATACCCTTGTTTCCGTGGCGGCCTGCCATCTTGTCTCCCACGCGGATTTTCCTTTTTTTGGCGATATAAACCTTTGCAAGCTGGATAATACCCGCAGGCAGTTCGTCGCCAATCGTGATATTATACTTTTTGCGTTTCACCTCTGCGTCCAGTTCCTTATATTTTGCAATATAATTATGAACCATCTTCTTGATCAGGGCATTCTTTTCCTTGTCCGTCGTCCATTTATTCGGATTGACATTGTTATAGTCGATATTTTGAAGGATTTTCATATTGAACTTTTCACCCTTCGATATCACTTCCGATCCGTAATAATCCGACACCGCCTGGGAAGTTTTACCCTCCACGAGCTTGAACAGTTTATCGATCAGAATATTTCGTATAACATTTTCCTTCTTTCCGAAATCGTTATCCACCTCTGCCAGAAGCGCCTTTTCGCTCTGTCGTGCGCCTCTCTTCGTCTCCTTCTGGGCGCGCGAGAACAGTTTTCTGTCGACAACTATTCCGTGCAGCGACAGAGAAGCCTTCAGCGAAGCATCCTTCACATCGCCGGCTTTGTCGCCGAAAATAGCGCGCAACAGTTTTTCCTCGGGCGATGGGTCGGATTCCCCTTTCGGAGTTATCTTGCCAATGAGTATGTCGCCCGGCTTGATTATTGCGCCCACACGGATCAGTCCGTTCTTGTCCAGATCCTTCGTTGCGTCCTCGCTGACATTCGGTATATCGTTTGTCAGCTCTTCGGCTCCGCGTTTGGTATCGCGCACTTCCATGATATATTCATCGATATGGATGCTTGTAAACACGTCTTCGCGCACTAAACGTTCCGACAACACGATAGCGTCCTCGAAATTATACCCTTTCCAGGGCATGAATGCGACCTTCAGATTCCTGCCCAGAGCGAGTTCGCCGTTTTCGGTAGCATAGCCTTCGGTCAGGATTTTTCCCTTGAAAACTCTTTCGCCCCTGCGGACTATCGGTCTGAGGTTTACGCAAGTATTCTGATTTGTCTTCAGATATATGGTCAACCTGTAAATCGTAATTTCAGGATCAAAGCTGACCAGCTTTTCGGCGTCGGTCTTTTCGTAGTGCACATGTATTTGACGTGCGTCCACATACACAACTTCGCCCTCGCCCGTGGCTACAATCTGCGTGCGGCTGTCTCTCACGACCTCGCTTTCTATGCCGGTTCCGACAATCGGAGCTTCGGGCGCAATCAGGGGCACAGCCTGCCGCATCATGTTTGAACCCATCAGCGCGCGGTTGGCGTCATCGTGTTCGAGGAACGGAATCAGCGAAGCCGCTATTGAAGCAATCTGGTTGGGAGCGATGTCAATCATGTCGACCTTGTCTATCGTGGCAAGCGGATAATCGGATTCTACCCTTGACTTCACTCTGTCGCTGACAAAGCTGCCGTCTTCGTTTACCTCCGCATTCGCCTGTGCAATCATTTTAAACTCTTCATCTTCGGCGCTCATATAGACAACGCCGTCGGGAGACAGATCCACCTTCAAATCCTTGACAACCCTGTAGGGCGTCTCGATAAATCCGAGCACGTTTATTTTTGCATAAACGCACAGCGAGGATATCAAGCCGATATTCGGACCCTCGGGCGTTTCTATCGGACACAGTCGACCATAGTGAGTATAATGAACGTCGCGAACCTCAAAGCCTGCGCGTTCGCGGGAGAGTCCTCCCGAACCCAGTGCCGACAGCCGGCGTTTATGCGTCATTTCCGCAAGGGGATTTGTCTGATCCATAAACTGCGACAGCTGGTTTGTGCCGAAGAATGAGTTGATTACAGACGAAAGTGTCTTTGCATTTATCAGATCAATCGGGGTAAAGACCTCGTTATCCCTGACATTCATGCGTTCGCGGATAGTGCGCGCCATGCGTGCCAGACCTACGCCAAACTGATTTGCAAGCTGTTCGCCCACGGTACGCACACGGCGGTTGCTCAAGTGATCAATATCGTCGACGTCAGCCTTTGAGTTTATCAGCTGAATCAGGTACTTGATAATGGATATGATATCCTCCCGCGTCAAAATTTTCAGATCGGGGGACGAATCCAGATTCAGTTTCCTGTTCAGTCTGAAACGTCCTACTTCGCCCAAATCGTAACGCTTGTCGGAGAAAAACAGTTTTTCTATCACATCCCTTGCCGTAGCTTCGTCGGGCGGCTCGGAGTTTCTCAGCTGCCGGTAAATATATACGACAGCTTCTTTCTCGGAGTTCGACGGGTCTTTCTGCAAGGTATTGTAGATGATTGCATAATCCGAGATATTTGCCGTTTCCTTGTGCAGGAGAATCGACTTTGTACCCGAATCGATAATCATTTCTACATGATTCTCTTCCAGAACGGTTTCCCTGTCGATAATGACTTCGTTACGCTCGATTGAAACAACCTCGCCCGTATCTTCATCGACAAAATCCTCGACCCAGGTTTTCAAAACTCTGGCTGCCAGTTTCCGTCCGGTCACCTTTTTCAGTGAACTTAAATTGACTTTCACCTCGTCTGCCAGTCCGAAAATTTCCAGGATATCCTTATCCGTTTCGAATCCGATTGAACGTAAAAGAGTTGTTACCGGCAGTTTCTTTTTCCTGTCGATATATGCATACATCACATTATTGATATCCGTAGCAAACTCGATCCACGATCCTCTAAATGGAATAATTCTTGCCGAATAGAGCTTGGTGCCGTTTGCATGGATACTCTGTCCGAAAAACACGCCCGGCGAGCGGTGCAGCTGTGAGACGATGACCCTTTCGGCGCCGTTTATCACAAATGAGCCTTTTGGCGTCATGTACGGAACTGTCCCCAGATAAACATCCTGTACCACAGTATCGAAATCCTCGTGTTCGGGATCGGTACAGTACAGTTTCAGTTTAGCTTTCAGGGGAACGCTGTATGTCAATCCCCTTTCCAGACATTCTTCAATTGAATATCTTGGCGGATCGACAAAGTAATCCAAAAACTCAAGGACGAAATTGTTCCGGGTGTCTGTTATCGGAAAATTTTCCTGAAACACCTTGAAAAGTCCTTCGTTTTTCCTGTTCTCAGGGGTTGTTTCCAGCTGGAAAAAATCCTGGAACGACTTTAGCTGTATCTCCAAAAAATCGGGATACCCTAACTTGTTTTTTGTTGAGGAAAAGTTTACCCTCCCATTAACTATATTTTGAGACATAACTCGAAGACTTGCTGAAATATACGTAAAATTAGAACGACAAAAGGCTTAGGGCTGAATTGCCCTAAACCTAAACCTTAAGCTAAAGGTGAGTCTTATTTAATTTCAACCTCTCCTCCGGCTTCTTCTATTTGTGCCTTAATTGTTTCCGCTTCGACTTTGGAAACTTTCTCCTTTATTGCTTTGGGAGCAGCATCAACTAAATCTTTAGCTTCTTTTAAACCGGCACCGATAATTTCTTTTACAATCTTAACTATTTGCAATTTAGCCTGTCCTGCAGAAACTAATACTACATCAAACTCTGTTTGTTCGACAGCCGCAGCAGCGGCGCCATCAGCAGGAGCGGCAGCTACAGCTACAGCCGCAGCAGCAGGCTCAATGCCATAATCATCTTTTAATATCGTAGCAAGTTCCTGTACCTCTTTTACGGTAAGATTAACTAACTCTTCTGCAAATTTCTTGATATCAGCCATTTTATTTTTAAATTTATAAATTAATAATTCGAATTTCGTTTATTTACTCGGATCGCTCCGATAATGTTTTAACAATTCCTGCAATTTTCTGTCCTGCATTGCCTTGCAATGCCGAAATAACATTCTTTGCAGGCGACTGCAACAAGGATATGATGTCGCCAATCAATTCCTCGCGCGATTTGATATTCGCCAGTTCGTTCAGTGTATTTGCTCCTTTAAACACGCACTCCTGAGCGTATGCGCCCTTAAGTTCCGGCTTGTCTACTCCTGTTTTATGGAATTCCTTTATCAGTTTCGCCGGCGTGTTTGCCGATTCACAGAACATTACTGCCGTGGGTCCCTCCAGAACCGAGTATAAGTCGGGTTCCGGAAAATTATTCTTCTCCAAAGCTTTCTGCAACAGTGTATTTTTCACTACAAGCAGCTTGACGCCCCTGTCGAAGCACAGCTTCCTTAATTGATAAGTCTTTTCCGCATTTAATCCCGAAATATCAGTTATATAGAAATTAGGATATGCGTTTAGCTTTTCCGCAATACTGTTTATAATCGCTGTCTTATCTTCTTTTCTCATTCTTTTAATCCTGATTTAATGCTTATTCGGAAATTGACTTGGGGTCTATAGCCAAACCCGGACTCATTGTCGACGACAGATAGATACTTTTGATGTATGTACCTTTTGCCGCGCGGGGCTTTAACTTTATGACCGTATCAATAAATTCTTTTACGTTAGCTGCGATACTGTCTTCGCTGAATGACAATCTGCCAACTCCGCTGTGTACAATACCCGTTTTGTCTACTCTGAAATCAATCTTGCCGGCTTTGACTTCCTGCACTGCTTTCCCCACTTCCATGGTCACGGTTCCGGTTTTGGGGTTGGGCATCAGTCCTCTCGGACCTAAAATCCTTCCCACGGCGCCTACTTTAGCCATGACATTCGGCGTAGAGATAATCACATCTACATCTGTCCATCCGTTCTTGATTTTCTCGATGTACTCGTCGAGACCTGTATAATCGGCTCCCGCTTCGGTCGCTTCATTTTCCTTGTCCGGAGTACAAAGTACCAATACTCGCGTAACTTTACCCGTTCCATGCGGAAGTGTAACTACGCCGCGTACCATCTGATCCGCTTTGCGAGGGTCTACTCCCAAACGAACTGCTATATCGACCGAGGAGTCAAATTTAGTATAGCTTATCTCTTTCAGCAGCTTTGCCGCTTCGGAGAGTTTATACTGTTTGCCCGGTTCAACTTTTGCTTTTACCCGTTCCTGATTTTTTGTTAACCTGCTCATTTTCGCATGAAATTATTATTCAACATTTTCGGAAAAATTACCTTCTACTTTTATGCCCATACTGCGGGCTGTTCCTGCGACCATACGCATAGCCGCTCCAATTGTGAATGCATTCATATCCGGCATTTTGTCTTCGGCAATCGCCCGTATTTGCGTCCACGTTACACTGGCAACCTTGTTCCTGTTCGGTTCGGCTGAACCTTTACTCAATTTTGCCGCTTCTTTCAGCTGTACTGCAATTGGCGGCTGTTTTATGATAAATGTAAACGATTTATCGGAAAAAACAGTGATGATTACAGGCAAAATTTTTCCTGCCTTGTCTTGTGTCCGCGCATTGAACTGCTTGCAAAAATCCATTATGTTTACCCCTTTCGAACCTAATGCGGGTCCTACCGGAGGCGAAGGATTTGCTGCTCCACCTTTTATCTGAAGTTTTATTAGCCCGACAATTTCTTTTGCCATAATTAATTATTTATTTTTTTATTCCTTTTCTACCTGAACAAAATTAAGTTCCAGCGGCGTTTTACGCTCAAATATTTTTACCATTACCTTCAGTTTTTTCTTTTCTTCGTTGACTTCCTCGATTGTCCCCGAAAAACCGTTGAACGGTCCGTCGATGACTTTTATCGGTTCGCCTACATAGAACGGGTTCGCTATTTCTTCGCCCGAATTTTCCGATAACTTGTCGATATGTCCCAATATCCTGTTCACTTCCGTGGGACGCAGTGGTACGGGATCGCCGCCCTTGGTCTCCGACAGAAAGCCTGCTACATTGGGGATACCTCTCAATACATGAACTACTTCACCTTCCAGAATCGCTTCGACAAAGACATATCCGGCATAAAATATACGTTCGGTACTTACTTTCTTTCCGTTCTTTATCTGATATATTTTTTCGGTAGGAATCAATACTTGAGTTACAGATTTTTCGAGATGCATACCCCGAATCTCATTCTCTATGTATTCCTTTACTTTCTTTTCCTTACCGCCTACGGCGCGTAATACATACCATTTTTTTCCTGTTCCTACTTCTTCTGCCATAATATCTATTGCCTAAAAATGCATCATTCAATCGAACTTGAACTTTCTTTTCCTAACAAGATTGAATAAATGACTTTGATTACGTTTTCAAAACTTATATCCATAACAAAAACTACTAACGCAAAGATTATGGACGCTATCATTACCAATATAGCGCTGCTTTGTAAATCTTTCCATGCAGGCCATGTTACTTTTGTGGCAAGCTCTACATATACGTCTCTCAGATACACTCTAATTTTGTTCATTCCTTTTCGGATTTATGTGAAAAACAAGACGGAAGCTTCTTCTCTTTCACTTGTTCTTAATACCAAATGTGCCGTAACTCACACCCAATTTTAAGGTGCAAAGGTATATTCTTTTTTTTAATAAACGATACTTTTTGTGAAATATTTTTTTCATTATTTTATATGTGTCTGTTTATTAGAACTTTTATCCCTGAAATTTTTTCTGATTCATGCCCTGTTTTCGGGTTACTGCTGTTCTTCCATTCGATAATCGACATGTTTTCCGGAAAAAGCAGGCGTCTGTATAGCTCCTGTATAGAACCTGTATACTCCTTTCACTTATTAAAGTTCGACCCTTCTTCGCTTCCTCTTGCTTCCTATCTTCACAGGCTCGTATCCGCACGTCGTGTTTCCAAATGTTGCATCTTACACGTCCGTGAGACCGTCCGGACTGAAATTGACACCCTTGCCTTTGACTAATGGCTGGCAACTGCCGACCCCCATAGTGGACTTGCACCACCAAGTTATACATCATGCACGGCGCACAAAAAAACCTTCGGATCTTATTCCGAAGGTTTCAAATTAACTTAAAAATTTATTTATTATGAAAATAATTACATCATGCCGCCCATGCCGCCCATGCCTGGATTTGCAGGAGCATGA
>JAISDR010000227.1 GCA_031264645.1 Prevotellaceae bacterium
TTGAAACGCCTGTTATCACCCCATGGATATGTTTCGGGTTCATTCATTTCTTCCGTATATTTTGACGCAAAGCTAAGTATTTTTGGGAAAACAAAATAATCGTGTAATTTTGCGCCGAAATTTGATATCAGGATTTATATGATAGTAATGAAATTTGGAGGCACGTCGGTAGGCTCTCCCGAAAGAATCAAGTCGGTTGTAAATTTGGTAAATGACGACAAGCCCAAAATAGTGGTACTGTCTGCAATGTCGGGAACGACGAACTCTCTTGTAAAGATATCCGGACTGCTTTATGATGGAAACAAAGAGGCTGACGCTGAAATTGATCAGCTGGAAGACAAATACAAAGCGGTAGTAAACGAGCTTTACGGTAATGAAGAAAACAGGAAGAGGGCAAGCGGATTCATCACAAGGCGTTTCAATTTGTTACGCAGTTTTTCCGGTCATCCGTTTACTGCCGTTGACGAATATACAGTACTGGCGCAGGGAGAATTGCTCTCTACTACTCTGACCTGGCTATACTGTGAAGAACTGGAAATTGATTCGGTACTTTTGCCCGCTCTGAGCTTTATGCGCATCGACAGGAACGGCGAACCCGACAGTTATTACATCAGGGAACAGATTGACAGGGAACTGAAACTCTATCCGGACGTAAAGCTGTTTATCACGCAGGGCTTTATATGCAAGGACGCCAGCGGGGAAATCAGCAATCTGAAACGCGGGGGAAGCGACTATTCCGCTTCTCTTATCGGCAATGCAATCAATGCCGATGAAATCCAGATATGGACGGATATAGACGGATTCCACAACAACGATCCGCGTTATGTGAAAGGAACAAAAGCTATCCGCGAGTTATCCTTTTCCGAAGCGGCGGAACTTGCATATTTCGGAGCAAAAATACTGCATCCGGCAAGTGTCTGGCCTGCCCAGGAAGCGGATATTCCACTCCTTCTGAAAAATACAATGGAACCCGAGGCTCCCGGAACAATAATTTCCTCAAAAACAGTGGACGAAGGCATCAAGGCAATCGCCGCCAAGGACAATATCACTGCGATAAAGATAAAATCGGGACGAATGTTAATGGCATACGGATTCCTGCGCAAGGTATTCGAAGTGTTTGAAAGCTACCAGACTCCCATCGACATGATAACGACGTCCGAAATAGCCGTATCGCTCACGATAGACAATACCGTGCATCTGGACAAAATTATCCGGGAACTCAAGCTGTACGGCAGCGTGGGGGTCGACAGGAAGATGACCATTATATGCATCGTCGGAAACAACATCATGCACTGCAAGGATTCCATTTCGAAGGTGTTCAAGGCGCTGGAAAACGTACCGGTACGCATGATATCATACGGCGGAAGCCGCCACAATATCAGTATCCTTACCGACAGCGAGCATAAGCTTGAAGCGCTTAATCAATTGAATAAATATCTGTTTACGGACGGACGCAAGCGTCATAATCATCCCGGTCAAGACTGAATATGCTGATAGCGAAAAATAAGCGGAAGGAAAACATTGCCGAATATGTCCTGTATATGTGGCAGATAGAAGATTTGCTGCGCGCCCTGAATTTCGACAGGGACTTGATTTACAAAACGCTGGTAGAGCCGGTGAATGTATCCGAGGAAAAAAAGCAGGAAATCCTTTACTGGTATCTCGGAATAATAGACTTGTTGAAAGAAGAAAAAAAGGAAACCGCCGGACACAATTATCATTCGCTGCACGTTATACGCGAATTGAACGACTTGCACCTGACCCTGCTGGAAAAGGATTCCAAATACAGCGCGCTGTTTGAGGCCGCACGGGAAGATATCCGGCTTTTCAGGGAGAAATCGGCCAGGGAAGCCCCGGATATTGAAACAGCTTTCGACGCCCTGTACGCCAAACTGCTGCTCAAGATGAAGCATGAACAGATATCCGATGAAACTTCGGCGGCTTTCGACAGAATTACGTCCGTGATAGCTTATTTGAGTGCTAAATTTCACGAGCCGTAATGCCTTTGCATCTCTAAATTTATTGCAATTATGAATATTTTAACAGTATCGGCAGTTGCATTGTCAGTGAATATTTTTTTGGGAATATGGCGGATAAAATACCGGAAATTCACATTTAAATGGTGGCTTTTAATCCATGCATCGATTCCCCTGATTATTCCATTGCGGATTTGGCTGCACACTCCGGCAGTATGGATTCCGCTCTTTATCGGACTGGCTGTCGCAGGACAGTTTATCGGAAACAAAATTTGCAGTAAATAATGCCCTGGGGACAATTTATACCGTACGCAGCATCAATAATACACTGTTTTTTTATTGCATTTTAAAAAAAATATGTACTTTTGCGCCGAAATTTTAATATAATTATTATTAAAAATGGACAAAAGACATCATCATCATTTTTTTCGTCTGAAAATCAGATGAGGTGGATTGCGTCCGAAATTAAAGGTTTATAAAGGTAGAAACCCGTCTGATTTTATCGGCGGGTTTTTATTGTGCAGCAAATATTTGAAAATGTAAGATTTGGTATATGAAAGAAAGATTAAAAATTGCGATTCAAAAGAGCGGAAGACT
>JAISDR010000248.1 GCA_031264645.1 Prevotellaceae bacterium
GTTTTTTTATATGATTATATAACTAAGGAATAAGAAATTGACTGTTTCCCATTTATCCTGATCAACAGAGTTGGGCAACTTGATCAACAGGAGTTGGGCAACTTGATCAACAGAGTTGGGCAACTTGATCAACAGAGTTGGGCAACTTGATCAACAGAGTTGGGACAACTTGATCAACAGAGTTGGGACAACTTGATCAACAGAGTTGGGGCAACTTGATCAACAGAGACGGGCAACTTGATCAACAGAGATACTTTCGATTGATATTTAGGTACGCGAAATAAATAACATGTAAATGTTTAAACGAAGATGCGTGCAGCTCTGAAACGCAGTTCGACGTAGTCAAAGAGCGTAATCAGATGAAACAAACCTGATTGCGCTCCGTTGGTCTCGCAGGGACGATACTTTATTAACCGTATGCTTTAGCTTACGGAAAGGAAGAGAAATAG
Organism: Prevotellaceae bacterium; assembly: GCA_031264645.1. GTDB lineage: Bacteria > Bacteroidota > Bacteroidia > Bacteroidales > UBA932 > JAIRLF01. Next base: position 450 of record JAISDR010000248.1, read on the forward strand.
AACGCCGGACTATCAATCACATATCCCGCCAAGTCCCGCAGTGACGACACTTTATTAACTATATGCTTTAGCCTCCGTAGCCGACAGGAGGCTGGCGGAAGCAATCTGTCAGGCAGGCATGATACAGAGACTGGTCATTCCGATGGTTTTTGGGAACATACAAATTAACATTTCACGCTTACCGGAGAATGTATTCGGCTAACAGCGCTTTCCAGAATCTGCGGCTCAACAGCAATGCGGCTGACGCGGCTTCTGAGGACTTGAAAGTATGATGACGGGAACGCCCGATCTCAGGAAAATGCTGTCCGAAACCATTGCCGGAGATTCGACCGTAGCTCACTTGCTTGCTTATGTGTCTGCTGTCGAAACTGTCTCCGGTTTTGTCCCTGACACCAGGATTCAACAGGAGCGCTGTATTGCCCTGGAACTGGAAAGGATAGCGATACATATCGGAGATATTTCGGTTTTATGTATGGATGTGGCGTATCAGCTTGGACAGGTTTCGTGCGAAGCGCTCAGAACGATTATAATCAACACTCTGTAAATGTGGTGTGGTAACAGGTTTGCCAAGGGACTTATACGCCTGCGCGGTACGAACTACCCTGTCAATGAACTGATATGCGACAAAATACACAAGAAGACCCTTCGCAGCATAACTGGTTTGGACTCGCGCTGGCGGTGAGAAATCAGGATATTTCGGATTTCCCGATATGCAACAAGAGCTTTAATCTTTCGTATTGCGGTTTCGACCTCTAAACAATTATATAATTATTAATCGGAATAATCATCATATTCATATAATTCGTCGTCGTCATCACCGCCGTCATTGTCGACTACCGGAAGCTCATCCTCTAAAATCTCAAAGAATTGACCGGGAGGGTTACCCTTGCTTTGAGCAACAAAAGGATAGCAAATTCTCGGCAGCTTTTCGGCTTCTCCTATAAATTCGATAAGCAGCGAACGGTCGTTAAAGAAGTCAAAAGTATACAGCAGCTTTTTCATTTCCTTGTTATTCAAGTCTTCCAAACTGACGGCATCCATTGCTCCGTAACCCGTGTCAAACAAAGAATAGCTCTCTGTTTTTTTACCGTCACTGTCCAGAAGGAAGAACACACTTTGCTGCGCATCATCGAAATCCAGTTCGGACGCAATGAAGCGGTTAAAATCATACAGCGAAAATTCCGAAGGGACATGGTATTCCCTCATGAAGTTTTTGTTATTCGCTATTCCTATTATAAATGAGTAAATCATATAGTTCCTTTTAATAAAATAAATACAAAGATAGTAACATTTTTAAACAATCAACATTTCTAATTCAAATCTCACTCTATATTCCTCGACATCGAAGCGTTTACAAACAGCACATCGCCGATTCCCCTGAACTCGTCAAAGAAGACAATCGGGTCGCGTTTAATGATTTCTTCCCTGAAACCAAGCACCGTCAATCCCGCATGTTTGGAGTGCGCCGTTATAACTTCGCCCGTCGTCTGATTTTCGACAAACGTAACGATCTCAATATTAGTCAGCGTTACAGGCAGTCGACCGGCGGCAATCCGTTCCTCCAGAGACTTTTTCGTTTCCTCTTCCCTGCCTGCCGGACTGATATTGAAAATCTTGATATAGCTTTTATTCCAGTCCGGATGCGAGAGGATGATATATCCCAGCAAAATCATCAGATTGGCATTCTTTTCGTCGCCCGACCTTATCCAGACATGAATCCCGTTTTTGTATCTCATTGGTATGGCAGCGCTTCCAAAGATACAAATATCGAAGTCGCCGGCTTTCACCAGGTTTATATTATCCAGTATCCGTCCGAGTTCTTCGGGCTTGTTCTTGTCATATTCGAATATCACCATATTGTTTTCCATTCCGGAAATCGAGGGCGACTGTATAATCTGGGCAATTGCCGAAGTATACGAAGGAGAAATCATTGTGTCGATATAAAGAGAGTTTCCCCGTTCCTTCTGCTCGATAAGCTGCGTCAGTATTTTTACCGATTCCTGATGGGTTTGCTTGCTGTAATACCCTTCGATATAATGGAAATAAGTGCCGAATCCGTGCTTGTGGCTAATCCATTTCATCAGTTCGAGCACTTTTTCGCGTTCGAAGGAGTTCTGAGAAATACAGATTGCCGCCGGACGCCATTCCTCGTCATCATCCAGCCTCGAGTGGTTTCTCTGCATATATACCTGCAGTTTCCTGTTTAGCTGGAAAATAGAACCTTTAAATATATTCACAAGACCTTTCTGATCTTTATTGTAATTTTCGACAATCAGGTACAGTATAACGATAGCGGCATACGAAAGAACAGTATACACGGGGTCGATTTTAAACATCGCCCATACCGAAAGGATAAACCCTCCCAGGGATATATACCACTTGGATTTAAAGCGCGGACGGTACGAGGGCGGCGAACCGAAATGGTTTAGAAACGAAATCAGGCACAGCGTACCGTAAGTGATTAAAAAGAACATGGATATGATTCCCGCAACCGCGTTTACATCGCCCACGATAACAAAAACCAGGGCAATCAGAAACGTCAGTATGTATGCATTGAAAGGCTCTCGCGTTTTTCCCTTCCCGCGTGCAAGGAAAATGTTAATCCGCCTGACGGGAAAGCTTTTATCGAGCGCGATTGCCTGAAGCGTGCGCGGCGCTACCAGAATCGAGCCTATAGCCGACGAAAAAGTGCAGGATGCAAGTCCAAGCGGAATGATAACCGCGCCGCAAACAGCGATTTTAGACATGATAAGCTGGTCGGCTATCAGCTGTCCGGCAGGAGCGGATACTGCCAGCTTCCACACTACCAGCATGTATACGATTAATCCGGTGAGCGTTCCCGCCATTGTGCCCAGGGGAATCGATCTTCCCGGGTTTTTCAAATCGCCGCTCAGTCCCACGCCTGCCGTGATGCCCGTAAACGCAGGAAAACAGATTGCAAATATCACGAAAAACGAATCCCTGTTCAGGAATTTGAAGTTGTCTATAAGTACATGTTCCCCGCCATCTCCGGTAACGGGTTTCCCGATAAAAAAGAACAGCAGGGAGAGCACAAGTATCGCGTTTACAATGTACAGCAGTTTCATTCCCATGCCTGCCCCCTTTTTAATAATAATGTATGTCAAAAGACAGAGCGCAGGAACGCTGATTACCTGTTTCGGAAGCTCAAATTCGAACTTATGTTTCCACCAGTTGAACAGCGGCTCAAAGGCTTCGGTAAACGCAATGATATAGAATGCAACGCTTATCGCCTGCGAAATGTACAGTGTAATTCCTATGGTCGAGCCGATTTTTAAGCCAAACGAGCGGGATATAATGAAATATTCGCCTCCGCCCTCGACTCGCGTGTTTGTTGCAATCTCCGATATGGCAAGGGCTGTAGGGATTGTTATCGCGTGTCCGAGCATGATTATAAACATCACGCCGAAAAAGCCCAGCATTCCCGTAGCATATCCAAACCGCAGAAACAGAATAGCTCCCAGTATGGTCGATATGGCTGTAAGGTAAACCGACGACACCCCCAAACCGCCTCCTTTATTATGTGTATCAATACCTTTCATGATATTTGTAATAATAAAATCCGGCGCAAAGATGGGTATTTTTTTTCAAAACGATAATTTTTCTGTACGATGAATAAGTTTGGCGATGGATTGATGAGTTTTTTTCAAAAAAAGACCTTGTTTTATTTATTTTATTTATCTTTGCCCTCGGAAATTTCGGAAAATATAGTGTAAACAGTATAAGGAATATAAAATAACAGTAAGTGCAAAAACAGTATTATGAATAATATACATCATTTTCTCGCTTTTGATTTGGGCGCAACAAGCGGCAGGTCTATTTTAGCAACATTGAAAGATGGAAAGATTATCCTCAAGGAACTCACCCGTTTCCCAAATAAAATAGTTCACGTTGGCGACAGATATTATTGGAATATTTATTCTCTTTTCGAAGAACTGAAGAACGGATTACGTGCAGTCGGTAATGAAAAGATAAAGATTGAGTCTGTCGGTATTGATACATGGGGAGTTGACTTTGTGTATGTTGCACCAGACGGAACATTTTTAGGACTTCCGCGAGCCTATCGCGATCCGTATACAAACGGCGCTCCCGAAGAATATTTCGAAAAAATATCCCGCAAGGAAGTATATGAACTGACCGGGATTCAAATCATGAATTTCAACAGCCTGTTTCAGCTGTATGCAGCGGCGAGGGAATCGTCATCGGCGCTGAAAGCGGCAAAAAACATACTGTTCATGCCCGACGCTCTGTCGTATATGCTGACAGGAAACAAGGTATGCGAATACACAATAGCTTCTACTTCGCAGATTCTCAATCCGAGAACAAAGGAGTTCGAAGCCAGGCTGTTTGAGCCTGCCGGCATATCCGCTTCCGTCATGCTGCCTTTGGTGACGCCGGGAAAAATCACAGGAAACATCCTCAGTTCCATTCAGGCAGAATGCGGAATAGAGCAAACTCCGGTAATTGCCGTTGCAGGACACGACACCGCATCGGCTATAGCTGCCATACCTGCTGAAAATAAAAACTTTGCCTATTTAAGCTCCGGAACATGGTCTTTGATGGGTATCGAAGTGAAAGACCCAATAATCAGCGAGCAAAGTTTCAATTTGAATTTCACAAACGAAGGCGGAATAGAAGGTACTACGCGCTTTTTGAAGAATATTACCGGAATGTGGCTGCTGGAACAGTGCCGCAAGGAATGGGAATCGCAGGGAAAATCATATACTTACGATGAAGTAGTCCGCATGTCCGACTCGGTGGCGGGATTTCAGTCCATTATCGACCCCGATCATCCCGGATTCGCCAATCCCGAAAGCATGACGAAAGCCATAGCTGCATATTGCGCGGATACAAACCAGAAAGCGCCTGAAAGTCATGCGGAATATATTCGCTGCATTTTTGACAGTCTGGCGTTGAAATACAAATATGTCCTGAACTGTCTAAAACAGGTTGCGCCTTTCGAAATAGAGAGGCTGCATGTCATAGGCGGCGGCTCGCAGAACAGACTGTTAAATCAGCTTATTGCCAACTCGATATGTCTGCCTGTGATTGCCGGTCCGTCGGAAGCTACGGCAATAGGCAATGTCATGGTTCAGGCAAAAGGACTGGGCATTGTCAAGTCCTTGAACGAAATGCGTTCCATGATAGGCAAGTCCGTGTCGCTGGAAACATTTTATCCAAAAGATTCCGAACAGTGGAAAGAGGCTTACAGGAAATTTTCCCATCATTATGAATAGTAATTTAAAAATATAATAAATATTAATAAGCATGAAGAAAGAATTGATAGAAAAATCGTATGAAATAGCGAAAGAACGCTATGCTGCGACAGGCGTTGATGTTGATGATGCATTAACCGAATTGCAGAAAATTGCAATCTCCATTCATTGCTGGCAGGCAGATGATGTAAATGGATTTGAAATCACGGAAAATTTAGGCGGCGGAGGTATTCAGGCTACCGGAAATTATCCCGGAAAAGCGCGCAGTATTGAAGAACTGCGCACTGACATAGAAAAGGTATTGACCCTGGTCGGCGGCAAACACCGTTTGAATTTGCATGCAATATACGGCGATTTCAAAGGTAAGGTTGTCGACAGAGACCAGATTGAACCCGAACATTTCACAAGCTGGATGCAGTGGGCTAAGGAAAAGGACTTGAAACTTGATTTCAACTCGACTTCCTTCGGACATCCGAAAAGCGGAGACCTGACTCTGGCAAATCCAGACAAGGCTATTCGCGATTTCTGGATTGAGCATACAATACGCTGCCGGACTATCTCGGAGGAGATGGGAAAATTCCAGAATGACCCGTGTATAATGAATATCTGGATTCATGACGGAATGAAAGACTTGACGGTGAATCGCTACAAATACCGCCAAATCCTCGAGCAGTCGCTGGACGATATATTTAAAATCGATTACAAAAACATGAAGGACTGTATCGAAGCCAAGCTCTTCGGGATAGCGCTGGAAAGCTATACGGTTGGATCGTATGACTTTTATCTGGGCTACGGAGCTAAAAAACAGAAGATCGTAACGCTGGATACGGGACATTTTCACATATCCGAAAATATTGCCGACAAGATTTCGTCCCTGCTGCTGTTTACTCCCGAAATCATGCTGCACGTGAGCCGCCCGATACGCTGGGATTCCGACCATGTCGTGATTCTGAATGACGATATTGCAGAACTTGCAAAAGAAGTGATACGGGCAAAGGCGCTCGGACGCGTTCATATCGGACTGGATTTCTTCGATGCATCCATCAACCGCATAGGCGCTTATGTAATCGGCATCAGGTCTACGCAAAAGGCGTTTTTGCAAGCCTTGCTGGAGCCTGCCGCAAAACTGAGCAAGTACGAGGAAAACGGACAGTATTTCGAAAGGCTGGCTCTGCTGGAAGAAGCAAAGGTACTGCCATGGAATGC
>JAISDR010000055.1 GCA_031264645.1 Prevotellaceae bacterium
TTCGGACGGAGAAGGCAATTGCGGGACATAAATTCGGCAAATTCCATGATGCGCGGAATGGCGGAACGAAATGCAATAAACGCGCCTATACAGGGAACCGCCGCCGATATCATCAAGATCGCAATGATAAGGATAAATAAAATATTCAAAGCGAAGAGTCTGAAAACGGCAATGATACTTCAGGTTCATGACGAACTTGTGTTCGATGTATACAAGCCCGAACTGGAAGAAGTGAGACGGATTGTGCTCGATGAAATGCAAAATGCCGTCAAGCTGAGAGTGCCGCTAATCGCCGAGTGCGGAACAGGAATCAACTGGCTGGAAGCGCACTAATCAATTGGACGTTATGCGACGAATATGTAATAAAGAAAAAAATAATATTATAAAAATTAATAAAGATGTTAAATCGTAGATATTTTCTTAAACAGTCTGCCCTGCTTGGAGCGGCAGCAACTTTATCTCCGGTTGCCGATTTATGGGGCAAGCCGGCAAATCCCGATTCGATACCTCCGGTTCACAAAAGCGGAGATACTTATACGGTTAATATGGGACATATAAAAGCTTCGCCTTCTCCGGCGCGGCAGATTATCATTCCTGATGTAGAAGGTTTTAAAGTCCTGAAAGGAGATTTCCACATTCACACGCTTTTCTCCGACGGAAATGTAATGCCGAAAGACCGTGTTTTGGAAGCGGTCAATAATGGTCTGGACGTGATATCAATAACAGACCATATCGAATTTCGCCCGAATATCAGCAAAGGTGGACGCTGTAAACTGGCAGCAGAACAGGCTGATGATTTTAATATCTGGTACGCTTCGGCACGGTCTGAAGCGGACAATAAGGAATTGCTGCTGATTCGCGGCGCTGAAATCACCAAGCGTTCCATGCCTCCCGGACATCTCAACGTGCTGTTTGCAAGCGACAACAATCCCATTACGGCAGCTGTTGACGACTGGAAAACAATGGTACAGGTCGCTGTAGACCAGGGCGCGTTCATACTGTGGAATCATCCGGGATGGGAAGCGCCCACAAGCGGAGGCATAGAGAAAGGCGCGCCACTGTTTTTCCCCGATGTGCATAAGGAAATTGTACGTAAAGGACTTCTGCACGGGATAGAGATATTTAATTATAACGAATATTATCCTGTTGTTTCGGACTGGTGCAATGAACAGAATCTTGCTGTTTTTGCCAACAGCGACATACACGACAGCGAGCTGGCAACTTACGGCATACAAAATCCCCTTCGTCCCATGACTTTGGTTCTGGCAAAGGAACGTTCCCTCGAAAGTATCAGGGAAGCGCTTTTTGCACGACGGACAATTGGCTGGGCTGCAGGCATGGTATGGGGAAGAGAACCCTGGCTCCCTGCCCTGTTCAAATCGTCGGTCGAAATCAAAGCGCTTACTCCGGGTACGCTTGAACTGAGCAATAAAAGCTCCCTGCCTGTCGCAGTAAGTCTTGGCGGCGCGGTTTTCGAGCTTCCGCAAAATGTTACGCGTCAGGTTTACCGTGCCGAAGGCGTCAAAAATTTGACTGTAGCAAACTGGATGACAGGCATGAACAAGCCGCTCGAAATCCAATTAGATTTGCAAGTATGAAATTTGAGCTTACTTCAGTATATAAGCCCACAGGCGACCAGCCTGAAGCGATAAAGCAGTTAGTCGGCAATTTCAATTCCGGACAGCAGTATTCTACCCTTTTGGGAGTTACCGGTTCGGGAAAAACTTTCACCATGGCTAACGTTATATCGCAATTGAACCGGGCAACTTTAGTATTAAGCCATAACAAAACACTGGCTGCACAGTTGTACAGCGAATTTAAGAACTTTTTCCCTAAGAATGCAGTGGAATATTTTGTGTCCTATTACGATTATTATCAGCCGGAAGCATATATCCCGCATACGGATACCTATATAGAAAAAGATTTACAGATAAATGAAGAAATAGAAAAGTTGAGATTGAGCGCCACCTCGGCGCTGCTTTCAGGACGGCAGGACGTTATTGTTGTTTCTTCCGTATCGTGCATGTATGGCATAGGTAATCCCGAAGACTTCAATGCAAACACTATCTCTATTTATGTAGGGCAAAAATTGAATCGCAACGAATTTCTCTATTCACTGGTTGATGCTCTGTATTCGAGAAACGAGCTTGAATTTAAACGAAGCACGTTTCGCGTCAAGGGAGATACGGTCGACGTGTATCTTGCTTATGGCGACTATGCTTACAGAATAGTATTCTGGGGAGACGATGTTGAGCATATTGAAATATTCAACCCCGTTTCGGGAAATGTCATAGACACTCCGCAGTCAATAAGCATATTTCCCGCCAATGTATTTGTGACTCCAAAAGAACGTTTGTATCAGGCTATCAAGGATATTAAGGCGGATATGATTTTACAGCGGGAGTTTTTCCTGTCGCAGAAGAAAAATCTCGAAGCAAGAAGAATCCAGCAAAGGGTTGAATACGATTTGGAGATGATAAAAGAACTTGGCTACTGTCCGGGCATCGAAAACTATTCGCGCTATTTCGACGGACGCGCCGCCGGCAGCAGACCCTTTTGCCTGTTAGACTATTTTCCAAGTAATTTCCTGACGTTTATAGACGAAAGCCATGTGACTGTTCCGCAAATACGCGCAATGTACGGAGGAGACCATTCGAGAAAACAGAATCTGGTGGAGTACGGCTTCCGCTTGCCCGCTGCAATGGATAACAGACCTCTCAGATTTGAGGAGTTCGAATCAATTGTGGGACAGGCGCTGTTCGTAAGCGCAACGCCTGCCGACTATGAACTTAACAAGTCGGAGGGCATAGTCGTCGAACAGCTTATCCGTCCTACCGGCTTGGTCGACCCTATGATTGAAGTGCGTCCAACAGAAAACCAGATAGATAACCTGATTGAAGAAATCGTGATTAGAGCCAGGAAAGACGAACGTGTTTTGGTTACAACTCTTACGAAACGCATGGCAGAAGAACTTAGCAAATATTTCGATAAGCTGAGAATTCGTTGCCGGTATATACATTCCGATGTGGAAACTCTTGAACGCGTCGAAATTATGGACGAGTTGCGAAGAGGCGTCTTCGACGTCCTTATTGGCGTCAATCTTTTGAGGGAAGGGCTGGACATGCCGGAAGTTTCTATGGTTGCAATACTTGACGCCGATAAGGAGGGGTTTCTTCGCTCGGCGCGCTCATTGACGCAAACGGCTGGAAGAGCTGCCCGAAATCTTGAAGGCAAGGTAATAATGTATGCCGATAAAATCACCGATTCGATGCAGCGCACTATTGAAGAAACAGAAAGAAGACGCGAAAAACAAATGAGATACAATGAACAGCACGGTATAATCCCTCGCCAGATAACAAAAAACAATCGTTCGGCGCTGGTCGCAGAAAATTCCAAAACAGAGAAATATGCATACTTTGAACCTGAAGACGGAAATATTGCCGCCGAACCCGTTGTAAAATATATGTCGAAACATGAGTTGGAAAAAGCTGTTTCCGAAGCCCGCGAACGAATGGAAAATGCAGCTAAGGAACTTAATTTCCAGGAAGCTGCGATGTATCGCGATGAAATGTACAGCCTGATGAAATTATTGTGAGTTTTGTGATAATGAATCATGGTACGCGAAATAAATGTTTAAACGAAGATGCATGCAGCTCTGAAACGCAGTTCGACGCAGTCAAAGGGCGTAATCAAATTCTACGTTAAAAACGTAAAACCTCGTTAGGAAACGAGGGTGAGGAGGGCGTCTTATGGTCATCCAAAAACCTTATTTCTACCTGATTTTCTTAACAAAACGACCTCAGTAGAGCACAGAAATCACATATACAATAAGCTTTCATATAATAGCCCGCCTGTTTTCCGATTTGCGGGATTCCAGCAGAGCGCGGGGGATTCCCCACAGAGCGCGGGGGATTCCCCGCAAAGCACGGGGGATTCCCCGCAAAGCACGGGGGATCCCGCAAACCGGAAAACAGTTGGATTCCGACTTGCGGGATTCCCGCAAGTCGAAAAACAGTTGGATTCTGACTTGCGGGAATCCCGCAAACCGGAAAACAGTTGGATTCTGACTTGCGGGATTCCCGCAAACCGGAAAACAGTTGGATTCTGACTTGCGGGATTCCCGCAAACCGGAAAACAGTTGGATTCTGACTTGCGGGATTCCCGCAAGTC
>JAISDR010000258.1 GCA_031264645.1 Prevotellaceae bacterium
TGTTTATTGACTTTGGTAAGAAACACGCTCAGTATAAGAGTTGTTATGATCAGGTCAATAAGTATTCCCGTATTTATCAGTATCGGCATTTCGGCGCCGACTGCTATGGAAAACAGAAATACGGCGTTTTCGAGAACCAGAAAACCGACCATGTGGGAAAAGATACGCTTGTGCGAGATGATCAGCAGGAGTCCGCAAAGCATGGCGCTGATGGATATTATCAAAAACGAAGGAGTGATTGCCGGGTCTTTGAACATAAACGATATGCCGATGCTTACAAAGAAGGCGATTATGGTAAGAATCAACTGATAGAATATCGGCAATGCAGACTTGTGGACTTTGCTTACTCCCGTTTTGTTGATTATGCGGTACAGCAGGAACGGAATTATAACTGCTTTGAATATCAGAGTTTCGGCTGTAATAAACAGGAGATTCAGCCAGTTGATTTCCTTCAGCAGGAAAAACGAAATGGCAAACAGCAGTATCCCCTGCAGGCACATCAGGTTTGCATAGCTTCTAAACCGTTCGGTGATCGAAAGGAATATCAGCGAAAATGCAAACAGTAAAACAAAAAAATTAATCATTTATCTATAGCTCAAAACTGCGGTCCATACATTCTCATGACAGTCTGGTAAACCAGTTCGTACTCGTATCCCCGCGACAAGCCGAATTTGATGAGCTTGTTCTTTAAATCTTCTTCGGAGGGCATCACCGTTTTCATCAGTCTTCCGTCCTCGCATTTAAGGATTTCGGACGGGAAATTCCGGAGTATATTGTAGTTGTGAGTCGCCATAAGCACTGTGATGCCGAATGTCTGCGCCAGACCGTGTATTATGGACATGATATTGCCGCTTGTGTCGGGGTCGAGGTTTCCCGTAGGCTCGTCGGCAAGTATTATCTCGGGATCGTTCAGCATTGCGCGCGCAATCGCCACACGCTGCTGTTCTCCTCCCGAGAGGCGATAGGGCATGGCGTCATTTTTCCCGGACAAGCCAACCATGGAAAGAACCTCTTCGATGCGCGCCCTGATTTCGTCCCTGTTTGTCCATCCGGTGGCTTTAAGTACAAACGCCAGATTGTCATAAACCGACCTGTCCGTCAAAAGTTGAAAGTCCTGGAATACAACGCCGATTTTCCGTCTCAGGTTTGGAATATCCCTGCTTTTCAGTCCGTTCAAACTGAAATCCAGTACGGTTGCATTGCCCTTGTGTATGGGGATTTCGCCGGTTATGGTCTTTATCAGCGAACTTTTGCCGCTGCCTACCCTTCCGATGAGGTACATAAACTGCCCCTTGCTCATGCTGAAATCCACGTCGGTCAGCACTTTCACGTCTTTCTGGCAGATATCTGCGCCTTTAAAATCTATAACAGTCTTTCCCATCACATTTCACATAATTCTTCAAATTCCGTTAGTAAATCAACTTTCTGCCGGGGCGGATAATGGTTTTTGTTGTAATTCCGTTTAGATAGCATAAATTCCTTACCGAGGTTCCCGTACGTTTCGCAATTACGCTAAGGCTGTCTCCCTTTCTGACCGTCCAGATTCTTCCCGAAGAGGTAGCTGAAGAAACAGCCGACTTGCGGTGATCGAAATTCTTTTGCGTCAGCAGTATGGTATCGCTCTTGACGCAAAGACTGTCGAAATCCACCAGATCGCGCGGATTTACGCACTGTCCCAGGTATCTCAGTTCGAAATGCAGGTGCGTTCCCGTCGATCTTCCCGTGCTGCCTCCCAGACCGATCAAATCTCCGGCTTTAAGCGTTTGATCCTGCTTAACATGTATTTTACTGAGATGCCCGTAGAAACTTTCCAGACCGTTGCTGTGCCGGATAACCACCAGATTGCCGTATGCTCCGACTCTTTTGGCTATCCTGACCATCCCGTCCATGATGTTGAGGATGGAATCTCCCTTGTACACTTTCAAATCGATTCCATGATGAAACCTGTAACGTCTCGGTCCAAATTCGGACGTTACCCTGTAGTGTTTAGCCAATGGATACGTGAATCCCGCAAGATTCAGGGACACACTGTCATTTACCAGAACCGAATCGGAAGGAATCCTGTACGGATTAACTTTCAGATTGTCCCAGATGGCATACAGATCGCTTGCCGGAATAACTCCCTCGCCTCCCGAATCTTCGTCAAGATCAAGATACCTGTCTTCCATATCCGGCAAATATGCTACTTCTGATGGAAGAATTTTGATTTCAATATTAAGTTTGGGGAGCGTAATCGTATGTTGCGGAGTAGCGTCCTGCGAGTCTTTTTTCAAACGGCTTCCCGATGAGTATGTCGCATACGAAAAAACGGCGCACAACATGAAAGTCAAGAATAATACAGTGGATTTTTTCATTCTCATTGTTAATTATTAATTGTTAATTATTAATTGTTTTACGCGTCTATCTTGGCGTATTTTGCATGTGTTTCTATAAACTCCCTGCGGGGCGGGACGTCGTCGCCCATCAGCATGGAAAATATCCGGTCGGCTTCCGAAGCGTTTTCAATGGATACCTGACGTAAAACCCTGTGTTCGGGATTCATGGTCGTAGCCCACAGCTGTTCGGCGTTCATTTCACCCAAACCTTTGTATCTCTGTACATGTACTCCCGAATCTTTGCCTTTCCCGACTTCTTCAATTGCGGATTTCCGTTCGTCTTCCGTCCAGCAGTAGCGTTCGTCCTTTCCCCTTTTCACCAGATACAGCGGCGGAGTGGCAATATAAAGGTATCCCCTTCGTATCAGTTCCTGCATGTGGCGGAAGAAAAAGGTCATTATCAGAGTTGCGATATGACTTCCGTCGACGTCGGCGTCGGTCATAATTACTATTTTATGATAGCGCAGCTTGTCCAGATTCAGCGCTTTCGTATCTTCTTCGGTGCCGATGGTAACCCCCAGCGCCAGATATATGTTTTTTATTTCCTCGTTTTCAAAAACCTTGTGTTCCATTGCCTTTTCAACATTGAGAATCTTACCTCTCAGCGGCATTATCGCCTGAAAAGCTCTGTCCCTGCCCTGTTTTGCCGTTCCGCCTGCGGAATCTCCCTCGACAAGGAATATCTCGCAATTGGCGGCGTTGCGGTCGGAGCAGTCGGCGAGTTTGCCGGGTAAGCCTGCGCCGGAAAGCACTCCTTTTCTCTGTACCAGATCGCGGGCTTTTCTGGCGGCATGACGTGCAGTAGCGGCAAGCACGACTTTTTCGATGATTTGCCGCGCCGCTTTCGGATTCTCTTCCAGATAGTTTTCCAGAGCCGAGCTTACAGCCTGGTCGACGGCGATGGAAACGTCTCCGTTGCCGAGCTTCGTTTTTGTCTGTCCTTCGAACTGCGGTTCCGCGACCTTCACCGATACTACGGCTGTCAGTCCTTCGCGAAAATCGTCGCCGTTGATGTCGAATTTAAGCTTGGACAGCATTCCCGACTTGTCGGCGTAGGCTTTCAGCGTTCTTGTCAGTCCGCGACGGAAACCCGTCAAGTGCGTACCGCCCTCGATGGTGTTGATATTGTTTACATAAGAGTGTACGTTTTCGTTGAATCCCGTGTTGTACTGCATTGCTATTTCTACGGGGATACCGGCTTTTTCGGTTTCGATGTAGATTATTTTTTCAATCAGTTTCTCTCTTGTGGAATCAAGATAATTAACAAACTCGGACAAGCCGGCTTCCGAATGGAATGTCTCCGAACGGTATTCACGATATTCTTCTCCATTTTCGGATTCCTTCGACACCCGGTCTCTTTCGTCGGTCAGACTAAGGTATATGCCCTTGTTCAGGAAAGCCAGTTCCCTGATACGCGCCGCCAGTATCTCGAAATTGTATTCTGTTATGGTGGTGAATATTTCGGCGTCGGGCTTGAAATGTATTGAGGTTCCCGTTTCATTCGTCTCTCCGATGACTTCTACCGCTGTGAGGGGAAAGCCTTTGCTGTACTTTTGCTGAAATATTTTTCCGTCCCTCTTGATTGTCGCAACCAAATCTATGGACAGGGCATTCACGCACGACACGCCGACTCCATGCAGTCCTCCGGAAACCTTGTAGCTTCCCTTGTCGAATTTTCCGCCTGCATGCAGCACTGTCAAAACTACTTCCAGCGCCGACTTGTCTTCTTTTTCGTGCCAGTCCGTCGGGATTCCGCGTCCATTGTCGTTAACGGTTATCGAGTTGTCTTCGTGTATGATGGTCTCGATATTGCTTGCAAAACCAGCAAGCGCTTCATCTATCGAGTTGTCAATAACTTCATATACCAGATGATGCAAACCTCTCGAACCTACGTCTCCGATGTACATCGAAGGTCTCTTGCGCACAGCTTCAAGACCCTCCAAAACCTGTATGTTATCCGCTGAATATGTGCCTGTTTTAATTTCGTCTATTTCTTCCATTTTGTATCTTTACTGTTTTGATTAAACGGCGCAAAGGTAATAATTTATTTTGATTTGCAATATCCGCGCCGGGAAAA
>JAISDR010000281.1 GCA_031264645.1 Prevotellaceae bacterium
ACATATTGAAGGACTCCAATTATTTTTACCAATATTATGTGACATTTTGGTTTCCCCTCAAATAATATGTACCTCTCTGTATTTTAATGATATTGAGTGCACGGGTAAGGAACTCTGAAATTGTTTGTTGTTTATTGAAGTCATTATTAATTGACATATTATTAAGAAATTGATTTTGTAATCATTTGTTTCTCCCATATTTATAAAAGATGGGAAACTTCAATTATTAAATATCTGTTCATATAATACCTGTAATTTGGGTGGTGCGGCTTTCTGTATTTTTGTATTATCATACACAAAATCTTCGCCCCAGATTGCATAGAGAGCGGCATGCCAGGCATATTTATTCGTTTCCCTTTTCGCGTTCAGCAAAAGGAACAGGGCATTTTCGTTGGCAATGGCTTCTCTGTAAATTCTATTTGGCGGCAATTCCTGCATACTGGCTGCGCCGGCAAAAAATACCCTTATCGAACTTTCGGAAAATCCAAATTTGGCTATGTAAGCGGCAATGAACTTGCCTTGTATGCTTGAATGTTCATTATCGCAAAGATTAAGATAATCGACTGCCAGCGTCGCGTGTTCCGCGGAATGCATGCCAAGTGCAAATACGGCAAAAGTTCCCGGCATTGCACAGTCTTCCGGTTTAAGGTTTTCGTACCACTCAAATTCTTTCATTGACAAACGGGCATATCGCTCAATCTTTCCGTGTATTTTAGGGTAGCGCATGGCATTGGCAAACAGCCGATGTACGCCTTTTTTGGGCAATCCCTTGATCGGGAGAAAGTTTTTATCCTGACTTCGGAAATTAATACTGTATGAACGGGGAAAGTCAGTTTCCAAAAGACAACATAAAAAGTCAAGTATTTTTCCATAAGTTTCTTCGTTTTCAATTTTTACAGCAATCCTGATAACGGCAAAAGCGTCGTTCGCTTTGCAGGAAACCGAATTGTCCACGTAATCAACAATTTCTTTCGGCAAGTCGCCACTCCCGTTCTTTTTCAGCAAATCGGGAAGATTACTGCCAAGAGCAGCGACATAGCTGAATATTTTTTTGGCAGTGTAGCTTTCTCCGTGTCTTATATAGCAAATGGCAATATAGCAGGCAAATTTGAAATAATCATCTTTAATGAAATCATGCGCTTCACCCTGTTTTAACACCCATTCTTTATAAAAACTGTCTTTTCCGTTTTTATTATAAAAATATGGGTCGCGCAGACAACGATTCACCCATTGCTCCAACGGATAACACACCTCGAAAGAAAAACCCGCAAGTTTCAACATCCGTTCGGAAAAGTCTCTCGCTTTTTCATAATCAAAACCCGATACTCCAAGCTTGAACAGATAATAAATAAAAACGTCTCCCGCTAAAATTTCAAGACCTTCCGTATGAAAACAGACATGTTGCGGATAGCCTTTTTCCGCTTCTGTTTTCGTGATTCGGGCAGAACTGTCTAAAATCATGTTTACACAAGCGTCAAAAACAGGTCGAAGCGATGTGTCTTTTTGCACGTCTTCAAAAATCAGGTAATTTCTTTTGCTTGTCATTTTCGTCTTCCTTTCGTGTATGTTCTTTCTTTCATATTCTTCATTATATTGGGGGGGACATGAGAAACCGTCCCCCTGACGCTACAGGATTACCATAACGGATTTTGCGCCGTGCGCACCGATTACGAGAGCCTGTTCGATATCTGCGGTTTTGGACGGTCCCGAAATAAATACTCCGAAGCCGTATCCTGTGTCGGCAATATGCTCGTAAGCCTCGTGCATGTTATTGACTATTTTATTTTTATCAAGTATGATCACTAAATTTTCGGCAATAAAATAAATCGCCTTCTGTCTTACGTTTTGAGGTATCCAGACGCAGCCGTTTTCTGCAACGCCGATTTCTCCCTTTACGACAGCAAGGTCGATACCGTTAAGACTGT
This sequence comes from Prevotellaceae bacterium, assembly GCA_031264645.1. Classification (GTDB taxonomy): domain Bacteria; phylum Bacteroidota; class Bacteroidia; order Bacteroidales; family UBA932; genus JAIRLF01. The sequence goes on from JAISDR010000281.1 coordinate 1,926, forward strand.
GAGGGTCGTCCGCCTCGTCGGGATTACATGTAGCGACAGTGATTTCGGGCATGTTTGACGCAATCGTTACGGCGTCGGGATATAAAGTCCTGATAACAGTATTTATATCTTCCCCGTCCTTCAAAATAAGGGCGTCGCCGCCGACAAAACGGCTGGTTTCCACAAATTCGGACAAGGGATTGTCGTAGCTGACAGCCTCAAGCCTTATTTCCGGCATATCGTATTCCGTTTGAACATGCCGACGGATATTGTCAATTATATCATTCTTTAAGCTCATTTCTTATTCGTTTTTTTAACTTTTCCTTTTATCCACATTGATGTAAAGCTTTCGCCGGCAAAACGCGGCAGCTCCCGTCCATATCCCCATGCATTCAGTTTGTTGTATACAAGGAAACGCGGCAGGCGATTGATTGCCGGAGACATTTTCAAGGCGTTGCGGTACAAAATCGGATGACTGAACAGGAATTTCATCCCCTTTGACATCAGTTTCTTAATACGGTTTGTCTTTCCCATGGAATCAAGGTTTTGTCTCCATCTGTATATCTGGTCGGCAAGGTTTATCTTTGCCGGACAGACATTGTTGCACGAATAGCACAGTGAACACGCCGATACATTATCGCAGTACTTTTCGGGACATTTCAGCATCCCCAAATTTATTCCTATCGGTCCGGGAATGAAGTAAGTGTATGAATATCCGCCGCTGCGCCTGTACACGGGACAGGTGTTCATGCACGCTCCGCAGCGGATGCATTTCAGCGTCTGTATGTGTTCGCTGTTCTTCCGGATTTCGCTTCGCCCGTTGTCCACAATCACGATATGCATTTCGCAGCCTTCCCCGGGTTTGCGGTAATGCGAAGTGTAAGTGGTTGACGGCTGTCCTGTTGCCGAGCGTGCAAGCAGGCGGGTAAACACTCCCAGCGACTTCAAATCGGGAACAAGTTTTTCTATCCCCATCGAGGCTATGTGAAGCTTGCACAGGGAGGTTCCCATGTCGGCGTTTCCTTCGTTGGTGCAGACGACAATTTCGCCGGTCTGTGCAACTCCGAAATTGGCTCCGGTCATTGCGGCGTCGGCTGTGAGGAACTCATTGCGAAGATATTTGCGGGCTATGCGGGTCAGATAGGTCGGGTCGCTGTTTCCTTTTTCGGAATTCATTTTTTCTTCAAACAGTTTTCCGACTTCTTCTCTTTTCCTGTGAATGGCAGGCATGACGATGTGGCTTGGATGTTCGCCCATCAGTTGCAGAATACGCTCGCCCAGGTCGCTTTCAACCACTTCGACGCCTTTTTCGGCAAGATAGGGATTCAAAAGACATTCTTCCGTGAGCATGGACTTGCTTTTGACAAGTTTTTTTACCCGGTGTTCTTCCAGAATCCTGTAGACAATCTCATTATGTTCCTGCGCATCTTTTGCCCAGTGGACAATTGCGCCGTTGCGTTCGGCTTCGGAGGAAAACAGTTCCAGATAACGGTCTAAATGGGAGACGGTATGCATCTTTATTTTGCTTGCAAGTTCCCGCAATTCTTCCCATTCGTCAATCTTCATAGCCATATTGTCCCTTTTCTGCCGGACGAACCAGAGGGTTTCATTATGCCACTGTTCCTGTTCTCTGTTCAGGATAAACCGTTTGGCTGCTGCTGCATGTTTTGTACTCATAATCCGTATGCTAAAATTTGAATAACGTGTATAAACTTGACTGGATATTTATTTCGTGCAACGATTCCCTGCATGTGCATCAGGCACGAACTGTCGGCTCCGGAGATGTATTCGGCTCCCGTAGCAATATGGTTTTTGACTTTGTCTTCTCCCATGCAGACAGATACGGCAGGTTCCTCGATGGCGAACATGCCTCCGAATCCGCAACATTCATCGACTTTTGCCGGTTCGGTTATTTCTATCCCTTCTACCAGCGACAGCAAATTCTTTATTTTGGAATATCGCGGGATATTCAATTCGCTTGCCGAAGACAAATGCAGTTCCCTGACTCCATGACAACTGTTGTGCACGCTTACTTTGTGTGGAAATTTCCCCGGCAGCCTGTCCGGTTTGATGACGTCGTGAATAAATTCACATGCGTCATATATTTTTCCGCTTGTCCGGCACGGATGATCGTTAAGGATAGTCGGGAAATTATATTTCACAAATGCGGAGCAGCTTGCCGATGGAGCAACTGTATAATCGTATTGACCAAACAGTTCTTCGAAATTTTTCGCTAAAGTAATCGCTTTGTTTTCGAATCCTGCGTTTGCCATTGGTTGTCCGCAACAGGTCTGATTAACCGGATAATCTACGTCTAAACCCAGATAATCCAACAATTTATATGTCGCAATCCCTACATCGGGATATATCGCATTTACATAACAGGGAATAAATAGACCAACTTTCATTTTCAT
>JAISDR010000294.1 GCA_031264645.1 Prevotellaceae bacterium
ATCCCGACACTGGAAAAATTAATCGGGAAGAAAGTTATTTTCGCTCCCGACTGTGTTGGCAAAGAAGCGGTTGAATTGTCGAAGAACCTGAAACCCGGCGATTTTCTCCTTTTGGAAAATCTGAGGTTTTATGCCGAAGAGGAAGGGAAACCCCGTTTGGACGATTCGGCTACTCAGGAAGAAAAGGACGCGGCAAAGAAAGAGTTAAAAATCAGGCAAAAAGACTTTGTTAACAAACTTGCAAGCTTAGCTGACTGCTATGTGAACGATGCGTTCGGAACGGCTCACAGGGCGCATGCTTCTACTGCGATTATCGCTGCCAGTTTTCCGAACGACAAGATGTTCGGCTACATAATGAATGGCGAGTTGAAAGCTATCGACAAGGTGCTTGATGCTCCAGAAAGACCGTTTACCGCTATTCTGGGCGGATCCAAAGTCTCTACAAAAATAACGATTATCAAACGCCTGCTCGACAAAGTCGACAATCTGATTTTGGGCGGTGGAATGAGTTTTACGTTTATAAAAGCTCTCGGCGGAAAAATCGGACTGTCCATTTGCGAAGATGTCGAACTGGCAAAGGAAATAATTAAGGAAGCAAAAGCTAAGAATGTCAAGATATGTTTGCCTGTGGATGTGGTTACTACAACGCAATTCGAGGAAGTTTTCAAAGGCAATGGAAATGTGGAAACAAAGATATCGGACATTCGCAATATCCCCGACGATGCGGAAGGTCTTGACGCCGGTCCGGCAAGCGTCGAAGCGTGGAAAGAGATTCTACTGAAATCGAAAACCATACTCTGGAACGGTCCTGTAGGCGTTTTCGAAGTTGATACTTTTGCTGCCGGAACATTGAATATTGCAAAAATTGTTGTTGAAGCAACTTCAAAAGGAGCGTACTCATTAGTTGGAGGCGGAGATTCCGTTGCTGCAATAAACAAGTTCAATCTGGCGGACAAAGTCAGCTATGTTTCGACGGGCGGCGGCGCTTTACTTGAATATATGGAAGGACTATGTCTCCCGGGAGTTAAAGCTATAAAAGAGTAGATATTTGTTTGTACGGCATTGAATTGAATGTTGTGTTTTTTCAGGACATAAAACTGACTGGAGTTGAGAAAACGACTCCAGTTTTTTTGTGCAAAAACTCAGGTTACGTCCCCCCCTAATAGTCCTTATTATCTCTTTGATTTGTGATTTTATCGAACCAGAAATAGTTTGTCATTTTAACGAACTCCTTTTTACTGCTTAATTTCTGTTCTATTTTTCTTTTTGTTTTTCTGCCGATTTTTCCTTTGGCGATCAGTTCCGTACCTGCCTGTTTCATGCTGTTCAGTATTTCCGTTTGCTGCCTGTAGAAGAACGGGTTGTTGAACAGAAACATCGCTCCCGAACGGTAAACCGTCTCCGTCACCGGAATATGGAAATTATGCGCAATCGCCCTGAAATGCGTATCCAGCGCCTTGAAATGCGATTTTTCGTGAAATCCGCAGATTGAAAGTATCACTGTTTCCTGATTTTTCCTGTTCTCAATCCGGCGCGGATGCCTCGTTTTCCGCGTATCGCTGCAAATGTACGGATAAACCCGGCGAACCGAACGGTCAAAGTAATTTTTCAGTATCGACGGCATGCCGTCCACATACAGCGGGAGCGCGTAAACAATCATGTCCGCCCCGTTGAGCTTTTCGAACAGCGCGCCGAAATCGTCTTTTCCGTCGAAGATGCATCCGTTTTCCCCGATCCAGCACTGCCAGCATCCCGTACAGGTTTTGATATTCAGTTTTGCAAGATATATTTCCTCCACGCCTGCTCCCGCTTCCCTCATGCCTTCCGCAAATTTCAGGACAAACTGCTCGGTATATCCGTTGCCCGCGCGCGGAGAAGCGTTTATAATTATCACTGACGGATGCTGTTTCCGGTTTCGGGGCGCGTTTTTCTCGAATGTCGAAAGCCGGTCGTCCATGTCGCCGACGTTCACGTTTAAATCCGGTTTCGGGAGTACGCCGAAGAACGAAGCTCTCCCGCTGAACTTCAGCTTTTGAGTAATCATCCCCCAGACGGGATTCAGTTTTCCGGACGAAAGCTCAAGCCAGTGGAAAAAATCGCAGCGCAGCGTTACTTTCGGATTCTCCGCCTTGCCGGCATGAAATTCCAGATGACTTTTGTCCGCCTTGATATAACATTCCCATTCCCGGTTGTCGTATGAAAAATAAAACTGAATGCTTCCCCTTTTTTTCTTCCCGTGTTCAGGATATTTCGTATTAAGAATTTCGACCATCGACTGCATAATTTCGTAAGGCGATTTCAATTCTTTCGGTTTCATCGGATTTTTATTTCAGGCTTATGTTCAGCGTCGTATCACTGTTAAAATCAAAAAGACTTGCCTTGTAGTCCGGCTTATTGTCCCTGTTGCTGAACCCGTATTTTTCCTTTGGGACGCCAAAAATATTTTTGTCCAGCGCTCCGTTCATATTTGCATCATGATATGCCGAAACTGCATATTTTCCTTCCGGCAAATCCTTGAATGTAACAGTCATTGCGGAGCCGGTAACTTTAACTTTCGCCCCCTTGAAATAAACGTCCGGGAAACCGGTTTCGCTGTTGAATACCCCGACCATAAGATTGCCGGTAATTTGCCTGATATTGCTCACTTTGACGGTCAAAGTCCGGGCAAACAGCGAACCTGCGCCCGGCAAGCCGAATATCAGAAACAGGATAATGATTCTCTTTAACATGTATTTATCGATTATTATTTGGACTCAATGTCTGGAATCCCACCAGCCTGTCGTGTCTGTCCTGCGGCAAACGGCAGTAGACGTACACGCTGTAAACGTTTTCCGTCTCGTAGAAGCAGCCTTCGGTTGTGTTCATGTCCAGGTTCCCCTTTTTATCCATAATCACATACTGGTAGTTGTAAAAGCCCTGTTTCAGCGGGACGATGCATCTGTACGAACCGTCGATGTAGAGCATTTCGTATCTGGCGGATATCGAGCGTCCGGTAAATTCGCCGAACAGGAAAATCCTGCCTTCGACCGGCGCTTTCGGGGCAAATGAAAAGAGAACGTCCACGTATTCCGCCTGAATATCGGGTTCGGTATAGTTCTCGGCGGCAATCATGTATTTCCCGTTGAGGTCGCGCCGGGAATCGTATGCCGAACGTTCGGCGTCGGGAAGAAGCTCTGCCCGGTGGACGCGGTCAAACGAGTGTCGTGCAACGCCCTGTCCGTTATAGGCGAGGGAACGTATGTCGAACGCCCTGTACTCGTTGCCTCCGCTGTAGATATTCCTGTCCGGACGGGTGTAGTCCGTGCTGTTCGGCTGAACAAAAGCCGGCACGGGATTTTCGGCGTCCGGGACTGCGCTTGAATTTCGTTCGATTCTGACTTTCAGGTTCGAGTATGCGTCAATAACTTTCAGCGAAGGGTATCCCACCTTGAGGTCAAGCTGCTGCATGCACGGCATATTGTTGGGGACAGTCATCAGGGCGCGTATTGCCGCCAGAGGCTCGACAATCGAAAATCCCCTGACCAGCGCCGGTTTCCTCGAATCGCGCTCGAAAACCCTGATGAGATAGTTTCCCGATATTTTC
>JAISDR010000022.1 GCA_031264645.1 Prevotellaceae bacterium
ACGGGCAAAAAAGTCGCCGTGATAGGTTCGGGACCTTCGGGTCTGGCTGCCGCCGACATTCTTAATCGGAAGGGACATTCCGTTACGGTATTCGAAAAAGACGAACACGCCGGCGGACTTCTCCGTTTCGGCATTCCCGACTTCAAGCTCAACAAGGGAGTTATAGACAGGCGACTGAATGTCATGAAAGCCGAGGGCGTAGAATTTAAAACCGGAATAACGGCGGGCAAAGATATCGAAATCGAAGAGCTTTTAGCCGGATACGACGCCGTATGCATAGCGATTGGCGCAGGCAAGCCAAGGGATTTGCCCGTCGAGGGCAGGCAGTTGAAGGGAATACATTTTGCCCTGGAATTTCTGCAGCAGCAAAACAGGGTCGTTTCGGGAACATCCGTTTCCGCCGCCGAACGCCTGTCTGCCAGAGGGAAAAACGTGCTGGTCATTGGCGGAGGCGACACCGGCTCCGACTGTGTCGGGACTTCCATACGGCACAGGGCGGCGCAGGTTACCCAGATTGAAATCATGCCCAAACCGCCGGAAACCGACAATCCCGATACTCCCTGGCCCCTATGGCCCAACGTTCTTCGGACGTCAAGCTCCCATCTCGAAGGCTGCGAGCGTCGATGGAATCTTGCAAGCAAGCGTTTTATCGGAGACGCCGAGGGCAATGTTACCGGCGTGGAAGTCGTTGGCGTGGAATGGACAAAATCGCCCGACGGCAGGCTGACAATGAAGGAAACGGGCAAAACCGAGATTCTGAAAGCCGACATGGCGCTTCTGTCCATGGGCTTTGTCCATCCCGTTCACGAAGGACTGCTCGATCTCCTGAACCTGAAATACGACAACAGGGGAAATGTCGCAACAACAAGCCCGTACGCAACGTCTGTCGACAAGGTATTTGTTGCGGGAGATGCAGTCACGGGCGCAAGTCTGGTTGTCAGGGCTATCGATTCGGGTCGCAAAGCTGCCGCAGCCATAGATAATTATCTGAAACTGAAAATCGAGACAGTACCGGCGTAAACATGTAATATATTGAAACTGTTCGTTAAAATATTGGATACCGCTCTGAAAAGTATCAGTATCGCAGCTGTTGCCTCGCTGTTTCTTTGCTTTCTGTCAATATATATCAGTCCGGCGAAAGTCTGGATTCTTGCGTATTTCGGGCTTCTTTTCCAGATGGTTTTCATTTTCAACATCATCATGCTTACTGTTTGCATTGTCAGGCGTAAACGGCTGCTTGCCATACTGCATATCATCGCTTTTGTCCCGAATATTTTCTTTCTGGGATATTTTTTCAGACCCTTCGGCAGCGAAAAAGCCGTCGACGAAAGTCCGGAAAATATCCGCCTGCTGTCCTACAATCTGCAGGGTTTCCGTATCCCTTACCAGAAAAACACTACTCAGGAAGAAATTGCGGACTTCATCAACAGGGAAAATCCGGACATAATTTGCCTGCAGGAGTTTTATACCAACGACAAGGTTACGGAGGAACTGTTCGCTTCCCTTCTCGACAGATACAGGTACCGTTCTGTTTTTTACAGCGTTAAACGGAAAAAAACTTCTTACGGAGTGGCTACCTTCAGCCGGTATCCCATTAAAATGACGCTCGAAATCCCGTTCGAGAATACGGCAAACGCCGCCATATATACCGATATCGATGTAAACGGGAAGATTATCAGGGTATACAATGTTCACCTGCAGTCGATAAAACTGAATATCGGCAGGCTGTTTTCGGGAAAGAGCAAACGGATGGACGAAATCGAAGAAATGTCTTCACGCCTGAAAACCGCCTTCATCAAACGAGCCGGACAGGTCGACATCATGGCTAAACATATCGACGTTTCGCCATATCCGGTAATAATCTGCGGAGATTTTAACGATACTCCGATGTCGTATACCTACAACAAAATAAAGGGAGACAGGCTGGATACGTTTTGCGAAGCAGGAAAGGGAATGCCCTCAACCTACCGCCTGTCTGCCGTCCCGTTCTTCCGGATAGATTATATTCTGCACGACAAAAGCATGAAATCTCTGACTTATTCGGTTCACAAAATCGACTGCTCAGACCACTATCCAATCTCGGCAATCGTAAATATTGAATAGCGAGCGCTGGCGCCAGCATGACTTATTACCTTATTATTACCCAATTTTCATTATATCCTCCGTCAGGATTATCACAATCGTATATGTGTTAAATCGAGGCAACTGTGTCAAAAAAAGGACGTCTCCATACAAGCTATTGTGATTTAAGGGTTCCCGAACGCCCCGATAACACAATTTGCTGTTTTACTTTTATCCTGTAAAGTTTCATGCTACTCTCCACCCCGTTTCCTAACAGGGCGGTAAAATGGTTAAACGTTTCTAAACGCATGAATCGTTCAGACCTCCTGAACAGCGCTGCCGTAGGTTGCAGAGTTTGATACCGTGATGTAGGCGTAATGTTTCCGTCGGCAAGGTACGACCACTCTCCGCGGGCTACAAGCGAAATGACGCTAAAGACGTCATCTTATTTTTATACGTTTCATTAGGATTAAAAATGGAAATAATCTTTACATTTGCTTCATTATTATATAGTAAGTAAAAAAGTATCATTAGGAAAGTATAAAAACATAAGTTGGGTTTATTTTTTGTTATTGCCGTCAGCTTTAGCTGACGGATAAATCACAAGGTTATTCCTGTTTTGAAGATAGCGATTTCCCTGTAATTTTTCTTTTCGGTGTTCACATATTTACCGTTTGCCGTTTCTATAACGAAGCGGATGAAGCGTTCGCTGAGCGATTTCATACTTTCTCCTTCGAGCAGAGTTCCGGCGTTAAAGTCTATCCATCCGGGCTTATTGTCGAACAGCGGGCTGTTTGTGGAGATTTTCACTGTAGGCGCGAACGTGCCGAAAGGAGTTCCACGTCCGGTGGTAAACAG
>JAISDR010000043.1 GCA_031264645.1 Prevotellaceae bacterium
ACTCCGGAATGACAAAAAAATAAGCTTGTAATTATGGAATTAGAAAAAATAGCGTACATTTGCGCCCGTAAAAAATGAATGATATGGATTTTAATGCAAGAGGTAATTTTTGGTGGCGCAGTTCGCAATTTTCAGAATGTGAATGAAGATTACTGTGCATTGACTGTAAATGAGGGTTGTCGGATTTCACGACAGCCCTCAATTTTTGGTATATATTTAATTGTAATTATATGGACTATAATGTTAATAAGGAAGGATTTTACGGAGAATTTGGAGGAGCCTATATCCCCGAAATCCTTTATTCGAATGTTGAAAATCTGAGAAATAACTATTTGCGGATTATCAGCGAAGACGGTTTCAAAGCCGAGTTTGAGGTCTTGATGCGCGATTATGTAGGACGTCCTTCTCCGCTGTACTTTGCCGGACGTTTATCCCAAAAGTACGGAACGCGCATATATCTCAAGCGCGAGGACTTGAACCATACCGGAGCGCATAAAATCAATAACACTGTCGGGCAGATACTTCTGGCGCAGCGTATGGGCAAGACCCGCATCATCGCCGAGACGGGGGCGGGGCAGCACGGCTTGGCAACAGCGACCGTATGTGCCTTGCGGGGGATGAAATGTATTGTTTACATGGGCGAAACCGACATTGCCCGCCAGCAGCTTAATGTACAGAAAATGAAAATGCTCGGGGCGGAAGTGCGTTCCGTGTCAAGCGGCAATAAAACCCTGAAAGACGCTACCAACGAAGCTATTCGCGACTGGTGCTGCAATCCCTCGGACACTCATTATATCATAGGTTCGACCGTTGGACCTCATCCCTATCCCGACATTGTTACGCGTTTTCAGAGCATTATAAGCGAGGAAATAAAGTCCCAGCTTGCGGATAAGGAAGGGCGCGACTATCCCGATTACCTGATTGCCTGTGTTGGCGGAGGGAGCAATGCCGCCGGCACATTCTATCATTATCTGAACGACACGAGGGTGAAACTCATCGGAATAGAAGCTGCCGGCTTGGGAGTGGACACCGACAAAACTGCGGCGACTATCCATCTTGGCAAAAAGGGCATTATTCACGGAAGCCGGACATTTGTGATGCAGGACGAAGACGGGCAGATAACTGAACCGTACTCTGTTTCAGCGGGACTGGATTATCCGGGGATAGGTCCTGTTCATGCCAATCTTTTCACCACACAGCGCGCCGAGTATCTGGCTGTAACCGACAGCGAAGCCCTGAGCGCGGCATTCGAGCTGACTCGGCTGGAGGGCATTATCCCCGCTCTGGAATCGTCGCATGCGCTTGCCGTTTTCGGGCAGAAAAAGTTTGAGCCGGAAGACGTACTCGTCCTGACCCTTTCGGGACGGGGGGACAAAGACATGGATACCTTCCTGAAACTGATTACCAAATTTAATTAATAATATCTGTAGAAATATGAATACAAAAATAACAGCTATACGCAGAAACCTGCTTGCCGACTTGCAGACGCCGGTAAGCATTTACCTTAAAGTTAGAGATATGTCGCCGCAATCGGCGCTGCTCGAAAGTTCCGACTATCATTCGGCAGACAACAGTTTTTCGTTTATCGGAGTTGAACCCATTGCGTCCTTTTCTGTCATCAACGGCGCCGTCAACATGCAGTATCCCGACGGGAATATTGTCGAAAGTCCTCTTGCCGGAAACAGTTTGCCGCATATATTGAACGATTTTGTGAAGAGTTTCGAAATAGCGGGAGAAAACAGCAGCGAAAACGGTTTTTTCGGCTATACGGCTTATGATGCGGTGAAATATCTGGAAAATATAAGCATAGATTCTCCTCAAGATTCTCTGCCGGAACTGAAGTACATCCTCTACCATTTTGTGATTGCTATCAATCATTTGCGTAACGAAATGAGCATAACCGAAAATCTGACGGAAGGACAGCAAAGCCGCATGGATGAACTGATTTCTACCATAGACAGCCGCAATTTCCCGATTTACGACTTTAATTCCCAGGGAGAACCTGCGTCATCCATTTCGGACAGCGATTATAAGGAAATGGTCTCCGAGGGAATCAAACACTGCATGCGCGGGGATGTGTTCCAGATTGTGCTTTCGCGTCGTTTCGAGCAGCGTTTCACCGGGGACGATTTCAAGGTCTACAGGGCTTTACGCTCGATAAATCCCTCGCCCTATCTTTTCTACTTCGATTTCGGGTCTTACCGGATATTCGGTTCGTCGCCGGAAACGCATATCAAGGTCGATAAAAATACTGCGACCATCGACCCTATCGCCGGCACTGTTCCCCGCACGGGCAATGACGAAAAAGACGCCGAACTTGCGAAAATACTTCTTGAAGATCCGAAAGAAAATGCCGAACACGTCATGCTGGTCGATCTGGCACGCAACGATCTTAGCCGCAATTCGAAGAATGTATACGTGAAATCGTACAAGGAGATACAGTTTTATTCCCATGTAATTCACATGGTATCGCGCGTGTGCGGAGAAATATCTCCGGAACTGAATCGGATATGCCTCTTTGCGGATACTTTTCCGGCAGGTACGCTTTCCGGCGCGCCGAAGGTGAGAGCCATGCAGCTGATCAATCAGATAGAAAAACATCCGAGAGGGATTTACGGCGGCTGTATAGGACATATCGGATTCGACGGGAACCTGAATCAGGCTATAACGATCAGAACCTTTGTCAGCTGCAATAATACTCTTTACTATCAGGCGGGAGCGGGAATAGTGTCAAAATCCAAACCCGAAAGCGAACTCGCGGAAGTGAACAGCAAACTGGGCGCGCTGAACAGGGCAATTGAACTCGCCAATAAGAAAAAATTATAATCAGACTTTTCAAGTCTGTTATAATTTTTACGTACATTTGCAGCGAAAATTTAATTAATATTTGGAATATGAATTATTTGGAAAATATTTTAGGTAAAGACAATTCTTTTTGGAAGTATCTTGCTGTATGTGTTATTACTTTCATTGTTATGCAGTTGATTGGCGGTATATTTATAGGGATTGCAGTTGTCCTGTATTTATTCTGTCAGGGGGGTGAAATAGCGCCGGAACTGTTCAGCAGTGTGAAAAGTTTGTACGAAATGGGCTTACCCGAGAATTTCGTACTAATATTAATGATTTTTCCTTTTGTTGCAGGAATAATCACTGTCTGGCTACTTATCGGCAGCATACACAAGCGGACGTTCTCCATGACGGTGAATGGCAGGGAAAATATCCGCTGGAAACACATTTTTGCAGGATTTCTCTTCTGGTTTTTGCTGATGCTTGTCTTTTTCGGAATAAGCTACATCGCCGATCCCGATAATTACAGCATGCAGTTTGATGGCGCTAAATTTGTTGCACTATTTATAATCACCTTACTTTTTATTCCGTTCCAGACGACTTTTGAAGAATTTGTATTCCGCGGATATTTAGCGCAGGGAATCGCCGCATGGACAAAAAACCGCTGGCTGGTAATCTGTATTCCCGCATTGCTGTTCGGATTGTCGCACTATCAGAATACCGAAGTCGCGGAACACGGTTTCTGGCTCGCAATGCCTCAATATATAATATTCGGACTGTTTTTCGGATTGATTGCCGTCCTGGACGACGGAATCGAACTCCCTCTCGGAATGCATGCCGCAAACAATATTTTCGTATGTCTGTTTGTTACAAACAACGCATCCAGCCTGCGCACTCCTGCAATTTTTAGCCAGGCAACTGTAGATCCCATCCTGGAAACGGTCAGCTTATTGATAGTGGTATCGTTGACAACGCTGTTTTTTTACAGAAAATACAAATGGGATTTTCATATTTTGAATGAAAAGGTAAAATGAGGTTCGAGAGGATAAAGAACGATAGCAAAACAGACGCAAGAACAGGCAAAATAACAACTGCTCACGGAATTATAAACACTCCGGTTTTTATGCCCGTGGGAACTGCCGGAACGGTGAAGGGCGTCTTTCACAAAGAACTTGAAAATGATATAAAAGCGCAGATTATTCTGGGAAACACATACCATTTATATCTGCGTCC
>JAISDR010000129.1 GCA_031264645.1 Prevotellaceae bacterium
TTCAACGGCGACATTGCCCAGTGGTCTCCCAAGGCGGTGGCTCTGGCAAAAAAGCATGTGGAGGTGTTCAAGCAAATACGTCAGTATAAGGAACAGCCCGTATCCTTCCCCCTGCCCCAGCCCCGCAATACGGAAGAATGGGACGCTGTGGTTTTCGGCGACGGCAAGGGCGAAGCACAACTGCTGTTTGTCTTCCGCATGGAAGGCGAAGACGAACAGTGTATCAAAATCCCGGACGCTCCGGGCAAATGGGAACTGCTGCTCGACAACGGCAATGCCAAATTGAAGAAGGAAAAGGACGGCTACCGCGTTTCGCTGAAGCGCAACAGCTCAGCGCTTTGGATCAGAAAATAATGAACAATTAACAATGAACAATATTAACAATGAAATTACGTAAAAGAAGCATAACGCTTATACTGGCGATTATCGCGGGAACAGTTTCCGCCATGTCGCAAAACGCCCCCGCTTTCCGTGAACAGTACTGGAAAGCCGGGGAACTTGATCCTGCCCGCAACAGACAGTGGACAAAACCGGCTGTTTACGAAGACCGGCTGGAACGAATACCGGTAACGCCGCAATATACCTTATATATATCCGAAGGCGACCGCAGCAACAGCGCCGACTATTTCCATGTCCACCCTAAATACGAATCCGACGGTACGCTGAGCATAAAGCCTTTCAGACAACATCACGCCGTGATTCTGTTTGTCGATTTGGGACGCGCCATGCCCGGGACGGTCGAGTTTGAAGCCAATCCTCCCGAAGGCGTCGTCATCAGTTTCGAAACGGGCGAAGCCATGCATCCCAAACAGAAATACACGGTCGATACTCCTCCCGACGGAACAAAAAAGAAGTTCAAACCGCAGATAGATCATGCCGGATGGGCGGGAATGAGGTATGTATGGATTCGTTTCGAAAACATCGCTACGCCCTTTACGCTCTTCAGTTTGAACGGAATCTATCAGGTACGTCCGAGCAACTATGTAGGCAATTTCGAATGTAGCGACGATATGCTGAACCGTATCTGGGAGATGTGTGCATATTCGGTGCATGCAATCATCGGACAGCCGGCGGGAAAAGACCCTACGCCGCTGCCCGTGCTGCAAACCCTTTGCATGGACAGGGTAGACCGTCATCCCTGGTCGGGCGATTCGAGGGTAATTCAGAAATCGGTGGAATATGTTTTTGGGGAATATGAACTGATACGCAAGGCGAACGACAGATTTCTTCCGCTGGGTACGAGACCAATACCGTCGATGCAGAATGTCGTTCCATATACTTTGGATTTAGCTCTTGCTGAAATGGACTACCTTCGGGTGAGCGGCGATTCGCTTCATTTCGTTAAACGGCTGGAAGATATTCTGGCAATCGCGGATGAATTTGATCCGTACACGAATCCGAAAAAGGGCTGGTACTTTTTCGACTGGGACAGGCGCATTGTCAATACGCCGGTACAGGAACAGGCGGCTTACATTGGCAAGTATATTCAAGTGTGCAGGGAAGCGGCTGCGGTGGCACAGTTTATGGGCAACAGTTCCGCAGCGGAAAAACTGAACGCCAGGGCAGACGATTATTCGAAAAAATGGAAGAACGAGCATCCGAACTGGCATGGCGAGTACGATATTCATGCCCTGACAAACCTGACGCTCGGAAAGGTATTGACCGGAGACGAGGCGCGGGTGTATGAAAAAGTATATTCCGACCGTTCGCAACGCTGTACCAACACTCCGTATTTCGGCTTTTACATCCTGCAGACGCTCGCGCAAATGGGCCGGCAGGACAAGGCTCTCGAAATGATACGCGACTATTGGGGTACGATGATACAGGCGGGAGCGACAAGCACATGGGAAGAATGGCATCCCACATGGCAGCTGCCGGCGGGAATGTTGCCGCCACAGTACGAGCCGCCAAAAGCATGGAGCGGATTAAGCCTGATTCAGCCTTCGGGAGCGGGACCGGCTCAGTGGCTGTTGCACGAAATCATCGGTATCCAGCCGGAATCGCCCGGATTCAAAGACGTCCGGATTGAGCCGAACGTGGTCGATTTGCAATGGGCAAAGGGAACGGCGGCAAGTCCGCTCGGAGCAATCAGCGCGGAATGGAAAAACGATGGCAGGACGTTTGAACTTCGTTTTGATGTGCCGGAAGGCTGTCGCTCGGTAACGCTTGTGCTTCCACAGGGCAAGAAATATCTGCTCGACAGTAAAAAAGCTACTCCCGACAAACTGTTGAACGGAAAGGCGTATTTTGTTATCAAACACAAAAGCAGTTGCAAGGCGAAGGTTGAGAATTGAAAGTTGAGATGGCTTATGACAAAGAGATTGTTTTTATTTCTATTGAAACAACCTCTTTCGTTATTTTCGGAGCATTTTATCAAAAAATTGCAGTCAAATAAAATTCATTTCGTACCTTTGCGCAATAATTTTACAAATACTTATAGATTATGAAGAAAATATTATTAACACTTACTCTGACTGCAATGATATGTATTGCAGAGCCTTCTATGGCATGTACCAATTTTTTGATTACCAAGGGAGCGTCAAAAAACGGGTCTACATTTATCACTTATGCTGCCGATTCGCATACTCTTTACGGAGAATTGTATTTCTGGCCTGCTGCAAGTTATCCCGACGGCGCGATGCTTCAGGTATACGAATGGGATTCGGGAAAATTTCTTGGCGAGATACCGCAAGTGTCGAATACATATCGCGTTACAGGGAACATGAACGAACATTCTCTGGCTATAGGCGAGACGACTTTCGGCGGAGTCGGGAAATTAGTCGATACAACAGGCATAATCGACTACGGCAGTTTGATATACATCACGCTGCAGAGAGCTAAAAACGCCCGTGAAGCCATCAAAATCATGACAGAGCTGGTCGAAGCGTACGGATACTGTTCGGCTGGCGAATCATTCTCTATCGCCGATCCCGACGAAGTCTGGATTTTGGAAATGGTTGGCAAGGGAACGAAAATTCAATACGACAAAAAAAGCCAGTCCGCAAGGAATCTTAACAAAGGCGCGGCATGGGTAGCCCTGCGTATCCCCGACGGATATGTCTGCGCTCATGCAAATCAGGCAAGGATACGGACGTTTCCATTGAGCAACGGGCAGACGTCGATATCTTCCAAAGAAATAGACCGGATATTCAATCCCGAAGTCGAGACGGTTTATGCCGCCGACGTCGTTAACGTAGCCCGCGAATCCGGTCTGTACAGCGGGAAAGATGAGGATTTCAGCTTTTCGGACATATATAACCCTCTCGATTTTGGCGGCGCGCGCGGCTGTGAAGCAAGGGTCTGGTCGTTTTTCAAAAGCATAAACAACGACATGTGGAAATATCAGGATCATGCAAAAGGCTATGATCTGGAAAACCGCATGCCGCTATATATCAAACCTGACGAGAAGATTTCTTTTGAGCATGTTGCGGGAATGATGAGGGATCATTATGAAGGCACTGAAATAGATATGACAACGGATATAGGCGCCGGACCTTTCAAGTCGCCGTATCGCTGGCGTCCGATGAGCTGGGAAGTCGACGGTGAAAGGTTTGTTCACGAAAGAGCGATTGCAACGCAGCAGACCGGTTTCTGGTTTGTAGCCGAAAGCAGGAGCAGTATGCCCCGGACGCTGGCGGGAATCCTGTGGTTCAGCGCCGACGACGCCGCAACGTCCTGCCTTACGCCGATATACAGTTGCAGTACCCGCGTGCCGGAAGAGTATGCGGTGGGCAACGGCGATTTGCTGACATATTCCGATAACGCGGCGTTCTGGGTTTTCAACCGTGTAACAAATTTCGCCTATTCGCGCTACGATGCTGTCAGCGAGGATATAATCAGCCTGCAAAATGAACTTGAATCAAAATATGTCGAGATGCTTGAAGTCATCGATGAACATGCGAAAAAACTGTATGCCGGCAGCGAAGACAGGGCAATAGAGTTTGTAACCGATTTTTCGGTGAACACAGCCGCATCGACAATCAGGCGCTGGAAAGAATTAGACCGCTATCTCCTTGTGAAATACATTGACGGGAATATAAAAAAGGAAGCTAACGGCGAATTTCTGCGTACTTCCACCGGTATGCCCGTTTCGCCGGAACAGCCTCAATTGCCGGAGTTCTGGCGCAGGGCAATTAAAAACGACGCAGGAGAAAAATTAAAAGCGAAATAAGAAAAAATATTCATAATGAGAAATTTTACATCGGTACACGATATCGGCAATATTGATATTGCCTTAAAAGAAGCTTTTGATTTAAAGAAAGACGTATTCAAATACAATAATCTGGGGAAAAACAGGACTTTGCTTGCAATATTCTTCAACTCCAGTCTGCGTACAAGGTTAAGCACCCAGAAAGCAGCCCTGAATCTCGGAATGAATGTCATTGTGCTCGACGTAAATCAGGGCGCATGGAAACTCGAAACCGGACACGGGGTTATCATGGACGGGGACAAGCCGGAGCATATACTTGAGGCTATTCCCGTCATGGGAAGTTATTGCGATATTATAGGCGTGCGTTCTTTCGCGCAGTTCGAAAGTAAACAGGACGACTATGAGGAGAAAATCCTGAATCAGTTTATCCGGTATTCGGGGAAGCCTGTTTTCAGCATGGAAGCTGCAACGCGACATCCCCTGCAAAGTTTCGCCGATTTGATAACCATTGAAGAATACAAAAAAACCGCGCGTCCCAAAATTGTCATGACATGGGCGCCTCATCCGCGCGCATTGCCGCAGGCTGTGCCAAATTCATTCGCAGAGTGGATAAATGCAGGCGATTACGAATTTGTTATAACTCATCCCGAAGGATACGAACTTGACGAGCGATTTGTTGGAGATGCAAAAGTCGAGTATAATCAGGATAAGGCATTTGAAGGCGCCGATTTTGTTTATGCAAAGAACTGGGCGGCATACGCCGATCCCAATTACGGCAGGATTTTGAGCAGGGACAGAGCCTGGACTGTAGACGCCCGAAAAATGGCGCTAACCGGCGGGGCATATTTCATGCACTGTTTACCGGTGAGGCGCAATATGATTGTTACGGACGAAGTTATCGAAAGTCCGCAGTCCATCGTCATACCCGAAGCCGCGAACAGGGTTATCTCGGCTCAGGTCGTGCTGAAACGGCTGTTAACGGATAACCATGATTAAATATAAACTGTCGTACAAATGTTTTATTCTGAAATAATTGAAAACGAAATTTGTGTCCTGAATCCCGACGAGTCAAGACACTGCATCGGCGTACTGAGACATCATAATGGCGATATTATTGACGTCTTCAGCCGTTCGGGCGAAATCTATACGGCAAAGATTATCAATGACAGCCAGAGAGAATGCGTCCTTAGCATCATCGACGCAAAGCCGGTCTACAGGCGTCCCGAATTTCTCCATATCGCTATTGCTCCCACGAAAAACAGCGACCGTTTCGAGTGGTTCGTCGAAAAAGCCGTGGAAATAGGCGTGGAAGAGATTACTCCGCTGTTGTGCGAACATTCGGAACGAAAGGCGCTGAAAACAGACAGACTGGAGAAAATCGTGGTTTCGGCAATGAAGCAGTCTTTAAACCTGAATTTCCCCAAAATCAATCAAGCTGTGGAATTTAAGGAGTTTATCATACGGAGGACGGAAAAGATAAAGTGCATTGCATACTGCGAAGAGAAAACTATAACTTTTGCTGAAACAATCTCATCGGGCAATCCGACACTGGCAATGATAGGTCCCGAAGGCGATTTTTCGAAACAGGAGGTGGAAATGGCTATATCCAAAGAGTTTATACCTGTTTCCTTAGGTCGTAACAGACTGCGGACGGAAACGGCAGGAACCGTGTCGTGCGCTATTTTTCAATGCGCAACAGAACGGCGTTTAAGTTAAGAACTGAAAATTATTATTAATAGCATATTAAGAGGCTGCTTTCTGACTGGAAGTTGTCCGTCATTGCCTTGCTGTGTTTTGCAATGTCTTACTTGAAATGTTAATTAATTAAGTTTTGTCCTCAGATTAAAATAATCTTGGGACATTGCAAATGCAATATCCCAAGATTGTCGATCATTTCTGACAAAGTGTCAGGGAATGCTCTCAGATTAAAATAATCTCGGGACATTGCAAATGCAATACCCCAAGATTGTCGATCATTTCTGACAAAGTGTCAGGTTTTGCCCTCAGATTAAAATAATCCGGGACACTGCAAAATGCAATATCTTAAAATTGTTGATCATTTCTGAAAAAAATTTCATTATTCTCAAAAATTAGTATTATTTTTGTCCCCAAATTTATGTCATGTTTGGAATTGGAAATTATATAAAACTATTGATGTTATGGAAGTAAAGAATTTTTATTTTCCCCAGATGCATAATGGCGAACATACTGCATTTCACGGGGAATCGTTTGAACAGTTAAACAGAGCTAATCCGGCATTGCTTGGCGTACCCGAGCAGACGGATGCATACGGTAAGGCTCTGAATGAACAGAAACTGACGGTGGACGTATTCGCGGCAAGCGAACTGTCGCCCGAATCTTTGGAACTTGATCGCTCGCGCGACAAAAAGTACTCCGCATTCAAAGCCTACTTGAAAGTCTATGCCAACGACGCTAACGAGGTTTTGAGTGGAGCAGCTGAAAGACTGCTGTTTGTAGTCAGAAAGTCGGCAATAGACGCGGGCAATCCGCTTCGTCTCGGAATGGTGAAAGAAACGGTGGCGATCAACAGTTTACTGCGTAATCTTGAACCGCTTCGCGCCGACGTGGAACTGATAGGCGCAACCGGCAGACTGCAGGCGCTGGAAACAGCCAACCGTTCGTTCGAAGAATTGCAGATTGCACGCAATCTCGAAAAAGCCGACAAACATCCGTCTAACGTAAAGGATGCGCGCATAGTAACCGACGCGGCATATCAGGCTGTCATTGAACGAATCAATGCACAGGCATTATTGTATGGCGGCGAAGCCTTCAATGCTTTCATCAAAGGACAAAACGCCATAATCGACAAATACGCCAATCTTGTAGCGCAACGCAAGGGAATGGCAAAAAAGGGCGGAGAAACGGAAACAGGCAAATTAACAGTAAATTAGGGACAGAGCGTCGGCAGTGGGTATCCGTGGGTCTGTTGGGGCCTGTGAAACTGCTGTAATTTATTGTTTTATCACCAAACGTATTGTCATTTACAGTGCATTGACTGTAAATGAGGGTTGTCGGATTTCACGGCAGCCCTCAAATTTTTGGTATATATTTAATTGTAATTATATGGACTATAATGTTAATAAGGAAGGATTTTACGAGATGACAGGCTCCCTTGTATGAAAAAAGTATAATTTTGCAAAATGATTTTTAGTAAAATGGAATTAAAAACGGATTTATATTTGGGAGACTGTCGGAAAGAATTAAGGAAAATTCCCGATGATTCTGTCGATTTAATTGTAACCTCGCCGCCATACGCAGACCAGCGGCAATCGACTTATGGAGGCATAGATGTGAACGGATATGTCGAAT
>JAISDR010000156.1 GCA_031264645.1 Prevotellaceae bacterium
TTATCACCGGATATATAAGTATCATGAAATCCGGACGCAGATTGCCCGACAGCGATTGAATATACTTCCGGTCGAAATGCGTTCCTCCGGTCGAAGCCAGATGTCCGCCCGCCGAAAAACCGATGACACCCACTTTGTTCGGGTCAATCTTCCATTCGCCGGCTCTGCTTCTTACGATATCGATTGCCATTTGCAGATCCTGAACGGGCGACAGATGCGGCTTTGTCGAAATCCGGCTGTCCGGAAGCCTGTATTTCAGTACAAATGCGGCTATGCCGTTTTCGTTAAAGCGTTTCGCCACGTCGTATCCCTCGTGGTTAATAGCCAGACCGCCATAGCCGCCTCCCGGACAGATGACTATTGCTTCGCCCGTGGGATTCGGGGGAAGAAATACCGTGAGATTCGGGGCTTTCTCCCTGACTTCGTCCGACGCAGCTGCTGCATCGGGAATTTTACCGTCTTCATACAGGTCGATAACTCTCTGACCGTAAGACGGACAAACAGACAGGCAAATGCCTGCAACAAATACTAACATTATTCTCTTATACATAATTATAATAAATTTCATCTGGCATCTGGGTGAAGGACAAAACCGGTCTGAAAAATAGCTTGCATTTAAGTGCGAACGGCAAAATCGGTCGAAAAAATGCTTCATGCAACTTATATGTTTGTTTTCAGGAATATATCCAGGGCTTTGGACATCGAAGGTATTTCCGATTTAGGAGCTTCTATCGAAAGGACATATTTTGCTGCTTTAATAGCCTTGGCTGTTGCCGGTCCAAAGGCTGCGAATATAATATTCTCCTGCTCAAAGTTCGGGAAATTGTTTTGCAGCGATTTTATTTCCTGTGGGCTGAAGAATGCTATGATATCATAATCCTTCAGTTTCAAATTCGACAAATCGCTTGCCACTGTCCGGTACAGGACTGCTCTTGTAATTTTAAGTTTCGCTCTTTCGAACGTTTTCGGCACTTCGAGCTTGAACGAATCCGCCAGAACCAGAAAGAATTTCTCGGTCTTATGCTTGCTCGTATTTGTCAATTCCATCAGGGACGAAAGGCTGCCGTTGCCGAAGAATATTTTGCGTTTCCGGTAAACGATATATTTCTGCAAATAGAGAGCGATTGTTTCCGACATGCAAAAATATTTCATTGATTCCGGTATGGTAATCCTGAGTTCCTCGCAGATATGGAAAAAATGATCCACGGCAGTGCGGGCGGTGAATATGACCGCCGTATGGGAGAGGATATCAATTCTTTGTTTGCGAAAATCTTTTAGCGAGATACTTTCAACCTGTATAAATGGTCGAAAATCTATTTTAACATTATATTTTTCTACCAAATCATTATAAGGAGATTTTTCTGATGGTTCAGGCTGTGAAATCAAAATCTTCTTAATTTTTCTCATAATACAAATACATTTTACCTAAAACAAGGCATTTTTAATTCTAATTAATGTTCTCAAATACAACAAACAATGCCAAATACGGGCTTATTTCAAAGACGCAAAGGTACAAAAATCGGAATAAATACGAAACTTTCGCTTCGAAAAAAATTTTCGACAGTCTGATCATCATAAACAGTACCAGTAAGCCCAGCAGTATTTCCGACGCTATCAAAGCCGCGGTTTCGACTTTGCTTCCTTCGTACAGCAGCGCCAAAACCGTCAGAGGCATGATGCTTATTCCCGATATGCTCAGGTAAAGGTTCCTGTTGAGATTGATTTCTCCCATAATGCTTTCGGAATGGCATACCAGCGCTATCAGTTTCAGAGCCGCCGACTGTACGATAAAAATTCCCAGCAGGCTCAGGAAGGGAACTATCGCCATCCCGTACTCCTGATAATTGTTCAAGAGCGAAAACTGAACCGAGACAACGATTATCGTAAACAGGATTATGTACGTGGTATTGAGAGTGCTTACCCGGCTTGTTTCCTCGTATTGCTTTTTTGCGAACCGGTAACTGACAAACATTCTGTGGATGCTTGTCATTCTCCCCTTTAAGGTAAGAAATATCAACAGGATATAAATGCTCAATCCCACAGCAATCCAGCCTTTGACAAAATCATCGCGCTGATTCATGGCTTTGGCTTCCGTGATTTCCGACGTCCGGTTGTATACGACAGAGTTTTCCCCGAAGACTTTAAACTCTTCGGGGACATACAGTTTTCCCGTATCTGTCGCGATGCTGTTTGTCAGGCTGTCGGATATCATTGGACTAATTGCCTCTTTTTGCTTTATAACCTTCTTTGGTCAGATATTCTACGATTTTATCTCTGAAATCTCCCTGTATAAGAATCTCTCCATCCTTGACCGCTCCTCCTGCGCCGCATCTGGTTTTGAGTATTTTACCCAAGTCCTTCAAATCGTCTTCGGAGCCGGAGAATCCCTGAACGAGCGTTACTTTTTTTCCGCCTCTCTGTTTTTTGTCCAGTCGCACCGTCAATTTTTGTTTTGCAGGCTCAAGAGTTTCCTGTTCGCTGCCGGCGATATCGTGTTCATATCTGTAATCGGGATTTGTGGAATATACTATATTGACCCGCTCCCTGCGCTCTTTTGACATAATTCAAAATTATTTAAGCAGTTTCTTGTATTTCAGGCGGTGAGGCGCACTGTCGCCAAGCCGTTTCTTTTTGTTTTCCTCGTATTCGCTGTATCCTCCCTCGAAAAAGTGGACATACGAGTCTCCCTCAAAAGCAAGTATATGCGTGGCAATACGGTCAAGAAACCATCTGTCGTGGGAAATCACAACGGCGCAGCCGGCAAAGTTTTCCAGTCCTTCTTCCAGCGCTCTCAGCGTATTAACGTCGATATCGTTGGTCGGCTCGTCGAGCAGGAGCACATTTCCTTCATCCTTGAGAGTCAGCGCCAGATGCAGCCTGTTTCTTTCCCCGCCGGAGAGTATGCCGGCTGCCTTTTCCTGATCCGCCCCGCTGAAATTGAAGCGCGATACGTATGAACGGGCATTAATTTCCCTGTTTCCCAAACGGATATACTCGTTTTCGTCAGATATAATTTCGTATACAGTCCTGTCGGGATCAATGGACTTGTGCTGCTGGTCGATGTAGGCAATTTTCACTGTTTCGCCGGTAGTAAACGTTCCTTCATCAGGCGTTTCGATACCCATAATCAAACGGAACAGAGTTGTTTTTCCGGCTCCGTTTGGACCAATGATGCCGACGATTCCGGCAGGAGGCAGCTTGAAATTGAGGTTTTCGAAAAGCAGCCTGTCTCCATACGATTTTTTTACATTGATGGCTTCTATCACAGTGTTCCCCAGGCGCGGACCGTTGGGAATGAATATCTCAAGCTTTTCCTCTTTCTGCCTGCTGTCTTCGCTTGCCATTTTCTCGTATGCCGACAGACGGGCTTTAGACTTTGCCTGACGCGCTTTCGGAGACATGCGAACCCATTCCAGCTCGCGTTCCAGGGTCTTCCTGCGCTTGCTCTCCTGTTTTTCCTCCATCTCCAAGCGTTTCGATTTCTGCTCGAGCCAGGACGAATAGTTTCCTTTCCACGGGATACCTTCGCCACGGTCTAATTCGAGAATCCATCCTGCCACGTTGTCAAGAAAATACCGGTCGTGAGTAACGGCGATCACCGTTCCCTTATACTGCTGCAGGTGCATTTCGAGCCACTGTATTGATTCGGCGTCCAGATGGTTCGTCGGCTCGTCCAGCAGAAGCACGTCCGGCTCCTTCAACAGCAGACGGCACAGGGCAACACGCCTGCGCTCGCCTCCCGACAGATGCTTGATGGATTGAGCCTCGTCGGGACATCGCAGAGCGTCCATAGCCCTCTCCAGCTTGCTGTCGATTTCCCAGCCGCCGCACATCTCAATCTTTTCGGTCAATTCTCCCTGATGTTCAATCAGTTTATTCATCTCGTCGTCGGAGAGTTCTTCCATGAAACGGGCATTAACGGCTTCGTATTCGGCAAGCAAGTCTACAATTTCCTGAACGCCTTCCTGAACAATCTCCTTTACGGTCTTGTTTTCGTCCAGTTGCGGCTCCTGTTCCAAATATCCGACCGAATATCCGGGGGAAAAAACCACTTCGCCCTGTATATTCCTGTCTATCCCTGCAATTATCTTTAAGAGAGACGATTTCCCGGAACCGTTGAGTCCTATTATACCAATCTTCGCTCCATAAAAAAACGAGAGATATATGTTCTTTAGTATTTGTTTCTGAGGAGGATATGTCTTGTTTACATCCACCATCGAGAAAATAATCTTTTCATC
>JAISDR010000180.1 GCA_031264645.1 Prevotellaceae bacterium
TTCATTAGTGTCATATCGCGGCTCTCTCCCATATCCCCGATGAGTTCCCGCCATGCCTTTTTTCGCTTTTGCCAGTACCCTTTGCGGGTATCGAGAACAGAAAACGGCGGGATAACAAAACGCTCTGTTAACGGAGCGCCTTTCGATGTGTTTTCAGACGTGTTTTCGGACGTGTTTTCGGGCTTGTCGTCGGAGTTTTCATCCCGCCACACATCCACGCCCCAGTCGTCAAGTTCTGCATTGTCCCAGTCGTTCGCAAGCATATCGTAGTCCCATTCGCCAAAGCTGGCGTTGTCTTTGATTGTGTAGGCTTTCAGTTTTGACACAGGCGTTTCCGGAGGGATTATTTTACACGGCAATGATGTGATATGGAGTTCCAGTGCAGCGTGATAACGCATGTTTCCCGCAATCACAATATATGCGTTATCGTACCAGTACACAAGCAATTCACGTAAATCGAGCATTTCGGGATCATCCTGCAGCGACTGTTTGAGCTTTTCAAATTTCGTCCCGTTTATTTGTCGCGGGTTGGCGGGCAATCCTTCTATCTGTCCCGTATTCGGCTTTATTTCCGATATGTTTATTCTTTGTATCATAAATTTTTTGCAAAAGTAGTAAAATGTACTTACATAATAAGTGTCTTATTTGACTGTGCCGGAAAATAAATCACAGTATCCTGCAAATGAGACTGCTGCATATTTAAGACCTTAAAGACTTTTAAGACTTCCATTTCATGCTCTTTTTGCTCCGTTTTTTGAGCAAAATAATTGCTGCCGGTTTTCTTTTCTCTGCCATAGTTCAGTCAATTACGTGTTTGTTTTTGTTGATCGCTGTTGCAACGACAGCTGCCAAGCCATAAATCCAAACGAACTGTTCTTAATCTGATAAAATTGCATTTCCACATGTAATTCTACTTTCATCTTCCTCTTTTGAAGGAATGAAAACGAGTAGGTCGAAGCCGGCTTCTTTTAATGATTCTTCCGTCTTTTTGTACGGATAATATTTTTCGTATCCTCCGGAGGTTGCAATCCGGTTGGTTAGGCTTGCGGATGTTTCGTGCACGGGCGTTATCTTGACATTCCAGCTTACCCTTTTCGCCCTCGACAATTAATATGTTGCCGGTGGGGACTTTGATGTTTTTTAAAACCATATATTCTAATTTAATTAACTGTTAATAAATCTTTTAATTCTTTTTCTTCAAAACGGCAAATCAGCCTGCATTTCCCTTAATAACATTTTATCCTGCTGCGTGCCGTGGTCGTATATTTGCGTCAGTCCGTCGTTGTGCGAAAATGACACGTCCCCGACTGCGCCTTCGCGGAATTTGGCGACGGTCAGGATTCCGGAGTTTTTTCCGGAGAGGTCTGTGGATTCAATGCCGTAGTATGCCGGACGGTATACAAATATCACAATATCAGCATCCTGTTCAATAGCTCCGGAATCGCGTAAATCAGCCAGTTGCGGGCGTTTGTCGGCGCGTCGTTCCACTTCGCGGTTTAACTGCGAAAGAAGCATCACGGGAACGTTGATTTCCTTTGCCAGAATTTTCGCTTCGCGAGTTATCTCCGCAATGGCATTGTTGACGTTTTTCCCCTGCGAGGCGCTCATCTGGATAAGCTGCAGATAGTCGATGAAAACCATTCCGCATCTGCCTGTCCGGGACATGGCTCGCGCTTTTGCCCTGATTTGCGATATTGTTACCGTCGGCGTCTGGTCGATTGTTATCGGAAGCTGTTTCAGCTGTCCGGCTGCCGAATCAAGTCCGCAAAGTTCGTCGCGGGAAATGTAGCCGCTCCGGAATTTGTATGCCGGCACATCGCAGAATGACAGCAGCAGCCGGTCGGTCAGTCTCACATCCGACATTTCGAGAGAGAAAATTGCTGCCGGAACGCCCGCTCTTGCCGCCGCCTTTGCAAAGTGAAGCATGAGCGCCGATTTGCCCTGTCCCGGTCTGCCGGCAAGGATTATCAGGTTTGACTGTTCCCATCCGAACAGTTTTGCGTCCAGGTCCCGCAGTCCGGTTGTTATGCCGCTCATTTTGCCCTCTTTTGCTGCGGCTGCCCTCCGGTATGCTTCGTTCAGGGAAGCGTCGACAATTTCAGTGAAACTTTTCACTGAACGCCTGCCTTCGGCAATGTCGGTTATTCCCGTTATCAGCTTTTCCGACTTTGCAAGCGCGTCGGACACGTCGAGGCTTTCGTCAAATCCTGTTTTCTGTATCTCGCCGCCGGCTTCCACAAGCTGGCGCATGAGGTACTTTTGCAGGATGATTTTGCAGTGGTATTCTACATGAGCGCCGCTTCCGACGCTTGCGCCGAGCTTTGAAACTCCGTATGCTCCGCCAGCCTGTTCGAGGCTGCCGTTTTTCTTCAGCTGCTGCGCGACGGTGAGCGCGTCGATTGACTTGCTTTCCGCGTACAGTTCCGATACCGCGCTGAAAATCAAACGGTGCTCCTCGCTGTAAAACATTTCGGCGGAGAGCAGGTTGACCGCCGTTTCAAGGCATCCGGAGTCGATAATCATTTCGCCGAGCACCGCCGCTTCTATCTCGACTGCCGAAGGCGGGAGTTTGCCGTCAATCATTCCTGCCTTCAGGAAGCTGTTTTCACTTAATTTTGCCATTTAACATCCGTTTTTTGCCGTTTTTCTTCCCCGTTGGCACAACTATACCATTTTGCCTGTTCCATTCAAAATTTGCCCCCTTTCTGCGCGTCCTGGGCGGTCTGCGCGGTCTGCTGCTGTTCCGCCCGCCACTGTTCAATCTGCAACTTTTGCCAGTACTCGATCTGCTGTTCGCGGATACGGGTTTCTTCCTCCTGAATCACGCGGCTTTTCTGTCGCAGACATTCGTCAACAATGTCTGCGATAAAGAG
>JAISDR010000241.1 GCA_031264645.1 Prevotellaceae bacterium
CCGGGCGCGGGCAGTTTCGTTGACAGCAGGGGATAGGAGTGCGGGTCTTTCGACGGCGAGGGCTTGGGGTCGTGCACCGGCAAACCCATGTGCAGACGTTCCTCGTCGGTGATCAGCGAATTGTATTCCAAAAACTCCTTCACAAACTGCCGCACCGCCTTTTCGAGGGCTTCGCGGGCTTGATTTTTCTCCAGCGTATCTGCCGTTCCGCTGTTAGGATCCTGCGCCTTTTTCAGAGCGGCTTCGTATGCTGCAATCAGCTGGTCAATATGCGACCAGCTCGCAGGATTCAGGTTCCACTTTGCTGCATTTGCAGCCACAATGGTGAAAAGATTTTTCACCCATACTAAAAAATCCCCGTCTCTGCGGGGGATATAATCACTGCTCATAACTATATAAATTAAGATTTAACATAAAATTATTCATATTTGATTTCAAATATTTCAGTGTAATACAGTCTCCGCCCTGAGGAGTATAGCCCGCGTCTTTGGGGCTATAGCCCGCACTTTGGGGGCTATAGCCCGCGCTTTGGGGGCTATAGCCCTCAAACAGTAAGCAACGGCAGTAAAATCCGCTTGCCATCAATCGGATATTATGTAAACATGCATTAATATAAAGGTATATGCCAAAAGCGGCAAGGGCAATCTTCCTGATAGTCGCAGTGTCCGTAAAACGGCAAAACGCTATAATTTGCCGATATTTGAATAAATGCAGGGAGGTGAAAGATAAACAGTTTTTCCGGAAAGTTTTTCCGGCGCTGAAGAACAATATGTCTGAACAATTCTGCATTAGCTATTCTGTTAAAAAAAATTTATGAAACCGGGGGCAAAGATAATAATTATTTTTTGAACAAAAAGAATTTTTCTTTTAACTTTTATACCGGTCAATTGATAAATGTTGATGTATCATTTCGTTACAGTTGAAAATTTTTTATGGTGTTATATAACGCCATAGCACCATCAAAATTTTATTTCCTCCCTTTGAACATTTTCAACCTGCACGTGTTTATATGATGAATTTGGTTTTTCATAGGTTAGTTCAGCTTAACAAAGGAGGTAAGGACACCCAATCCCTGCCTCCTTTACTTTTTATACTTTATCGAATGTAAGTGTCTAATTATTATTAATTAAAATGAATATATAATGCAAAGAGAAACAATCATATCGCTTCAAAATTCCAGGATCAGGAATGTCGTTCATCTTCGTGAGAAGTCAAGGGAACGCAATAAGCAGATGTTATTTACAGTTGAAGGCAAACGGGAAATCAGTATGGCTGTTTCGGCAGGATACGAGATTGAATCGCTGTTTGTTTGTCCGGAATTCGGCGAAAAGGACGATTTTCCTGCAAAATACGTTTACGAAGTAAGCCGGAAAGTTTTTGGGAAAATAGCATGCCGGGAAGATTCCGACGGCTTTCTGGCTTTGGTAAAAATGAAACACAATTCACTGAACAATATTAACATTTCCTGCAATCCGTTTGTAATCGTACTGGAAGCGGTGGAAAAACCCGGCAATTTGGGAGCAATACTTCGAACGGCTGATGCTGCAAATGCGGATGCTGTCATAGTGTGCGATCCCAGGAGCGATCTCTATAATCCGAATGTTATCCGTTCGAGTCTTGGCTGTGTTTTTACCGTTAATACCCTTGCATGTACGTCTGAACAGGCTTTCGAATGGTTGAAAAAGAACAGCATAACTGTTTATGCGGCAGAACTCGAATCATCGCAATGGTATTATAATGAAGATTATACCAGGGCTTCAGCCATAGTTATGGGTACGGAATCTACGGGACTTAGCAGTTTTTGGCTGGACAGGGCAGACAAAAGAATCAAAATCCCGATGAAAGGCAGAGTGGATTCGCTAAATGTCTCAGTTTCCACTGCAATAATAACATTTGAAGCAATGCGACAGAGAAATTGACAAAATAAAAAACCGCAACACGATAAACAGGTGTTGCGGTTGTACAAAGCTCTATTAATATTGTTTTTAAAACCTTATATTAAGGTCGACGCCGAAACGCAGGGGCTTGCCTGTTTGACCAAAGGAGTTGCCGAATGTTTTGAAATAGAATGTTGTGTATTTCGCATCCAGAAGATTCTCTCCCCATACGCCAAGGGAAAAATCACCCTTTTCCACTGATATTCTTCCGTTCAGCAGGGAATAGAATTTTTGAGACACGTCATTGGCTTCCGTCCAGTATATTTTGCCGGCGCCGGAATATTTGCCGCCTATTAAAAACCTGTCGATAAACGAGTTTTTGAAGTGGAAAGTATAATCGGCAGTCAGCGACACAGTCTGTTCGGGCGCGAAAGGAACACGCTTGCCGGAATAGTCCACAATGACAGTTTCGTCGATTTGTTCCTGATATTCGGTGAATTTACTTTCGGTATATCCATAGCTCATCCCGATTCTGAAACAGCTGAACGGATGTATATCGGCTTCAAATTCAATTCCCTTACTCTGTGATTCGCCGGCATTTTTTATCATCCTGCCCTGTCCGTTGGGAGCAAATTCGGCAATTTGCTGGTCTCTGATGTCCAGAAGAAACAAAGTCATTCCTAAATTTATCCTGTTGCTGCACAGAGACGCTCGTCCTCCGATTTCGTAATTCCAGCTGTATTCGGGCTTGAACGAGGTCGATTTTTGTATGTCAAATTCGACGGGGCGCGTAGTCCGCATTTTCGTTTCCATCAAGTCCGAAAACATTTGCAGATTGTAGCCGCCCGCCTTATATCCCTTTGATACGGAAGCATAAACAATATTTCCCCCGTTTTCGTAGCGGACGGAAAACTTCGGCAAAAGCTGGGTGAAATCCATCTTTTCGTTACCTGCGACAGTATCGCTTTTTGCACCGTTCATGATAACGCCGGGTCTCGGTTGCACCGAATAGTCGTACACGCTGTTCGTATAATGCTCGAGTGAAGCGTGTTCGTAATCCAGACGGACGCCTGCCGAAACGGACAAGCCCCTGATCAGGAAATTATTGAGAGTCGGCTGCAGAAATGCGGCTAAACCGTGATTTTTTGTAACATATTCCCCAACAACCGGAATCGTTTCGTTGCTTATCGTCAGGGGAAAAGGCATTCCGGAATTGTTGATATTGTCCTGTATGAAAGCGACGCCGTCTTCCCTGAACGTTACCAAACTGCCCGTGTTCATATTCTGGAAAAAGCCCGAGACGCCTCCAATCCACTGGAAATTACCGTCGCCGCTTGAACGGATTGTGATTTCCTCATTGACCGCATTCAGTTTCTGGGATTGAAACAGGGTAAACATCGAAGCCGCTGAAA
This sequence comes from Prevotellaceae bacterium, assembly GCA_031264645.1. Lineage (GTDB taxonomy): Bacteria > Bacteroidota > Bacteroidia > Bacteroidales > UBA932 > JAIRLF01. Next base: position 3,290 of record JAISDR010000241.1, read on the forward strand.
AGTCCTGGTCAAGAAGCAGCGAATCCTTTAAAAACTGATGACCCGTCGTGGATGCAATCTTAAAGTTCCTGCCCTGATATTCAAAGCGCAGACTGTTGTTCAAAACATTCCTGCGGTAGTATGCCGCGTCGTTGTAGTTAACGGTATCGGGCAGGTTTGTCGTGAAATTATACTTTCCGTAAGCATAGCCGCTCTGGTCGGTATATTCGTAGCTTCCAACATAATTCAATGAAATCTTTTCCGAAGGTCGCCAGCTTGCATTCGCCCGCAATGAAGCCGACTGCGTTGCTTCCACATTGTTCTTTTCATAAGCCGAAGGCATGATAATCCCGGCAGCATTGAAATAGTCCGGATTATATCCCGGATTCTGATTTTTAAGGAAGCCGCCCGCAGCCGACCAGTTTCCTCCCGCGGATAAGGCAAATTTCTCGCTTAACTTTGCATAGTGAGAGAGTTGCGCCTTTATATGCCCGTAATTTCCCGCCGACAGTTTCACTCTCGTGCCCTGATAATCCCATGGCGAAAGAGTGTAAATGTTTATCAGCCCGCCCATCGAATTGCGTCCGTATAAAGTTCCCTGCGGTCCACGCAGAACTTCAATCCGTTTTATGTCAAAGAAATCAAAATCGAAAGACGTTTTGTCAAGATAGGGGACGTTGTCCACGTACATTCCTATCGCCGAGTTCCCCAGGCGCGAACCCACGCCGCGTATGTATATTGCCGATGTGTATTTCGAGCCATAGTCGGGAATAAACAGGTTGGGTACAAGGGCGCTTAATCCCCTCACGCCCGATATTCTTTCATTTTCGATGCGTGTCGACGAAAGGACAGACACCGACGTCGGTATCTTTTTAAGTTCCTGTCCTTCTTTCGACGAAACAACAACTTCGTCAAGGACAATCGTTTCATTTTGCTGTGCCCGCAATGATTGCGGAAGCAGATATAATAATGCTATTATAATATATGTATATGTTTTTTTATTCATTTATTTACTTATTAAATTTTACAAATCATTTTACCGACCGGTCTTCCATGCGACGGTCGGCAGTATTCCATTCATGTATGGATTATTCGATTTATAAGTTTGGAGGGGGACGGAGAAAATAATCCGACAGGTACTTTTTTCGTAAGGGGACGCCGTCATCGACAACAGGAATATCAATGGATAATTCCGGGAAAACGGTCTGCCGGTTTGGTTCGGGAATGTCTGCAAGGTAATCAAATACAAAGGACTTGTCGACAGAAACAGCGCTGTCCTGCTGTTCCGTTATTTCTACGCCTGCTTCCTTTTTGATTTCCTTCCTGATCTGCTCAAATATGCCGGAAGCTACATAGCTTAAATAGAAAAAACTGAGTAGCAACGCAACAATAAAAGAAGGTATATAACTTATAAACACTTGTTTCCCGTTTTACTTTATAATTAAATCC
>JAISDR010000249.1 GCA_031264645.1 Prevotellaceae bacterium
CTGTATGTACAGTCGCTGATGCTGGGAAACTATCCCGTCAACAAAAAGGAAATGACGACATTCAACGATTCCATATATAAACTGCTGATAATGGGAATGGATAACTTCTCCCAAAAACTGGGCTTAAATATCTGTTGAGAAATAAACTGACTGTTGTTATATTTCCATGCAAGAGAGTAAATGTCAATCGAAAACATCTTTGTCGTGCAAGTTGCCCGTCTTTGTCGTGCAAGTTGCCCGTCTCTGTTGCGCAAGTTGCCCGTCTCTGTCACGCAAGTTGCCCGTCTCTGTCACACAAGATGCCCGTCTCTATTGCATCTTATCTTATTTCCTTTTCTCAGCCAGAGCTTTTTCCCATTTCCAGGCTGATTTAAGCATTTCTTCGGTAGAAGCTTCTGCTTTCCAGCCAAGTTCCTTATTAGCGAAAGCGGGGTCAGCCCAGACCTTTTCGACGTCTCCTTCGCGGCGGGCTACGATTGTTTTATTGACCTTCACCCTTGTCGCTTTTTCGAACACATTGAGAACCTCCAGCACCGACAAGCCCTTGCCAGTTCCCAGATTGAAGAACTCCACTCCCTGTCTGTTCCTGTTTTTCAGAAGACGTTCCACTGCAATAACATGCGCTTTTGCCAGGTCTACTACCCAGATATAATCGCGGATAGCCGAACCGTCGGGAGTATTGTAATCGCTGCCGAAAACCCGCAGACATTCGCGAATCCCGATTGCCGTCTGGGTAACGAAGGGGATAAGATTGTTCGGCGTTCCGTTGGGCAGTTCGCCTATAGCGGCTGAAGGATGCGCGCCCACAGGATTGAAGTACCGCAAAGCTATACATTTCAGACGACTGTCGGCATGTATCGTATCCCTGATGATTTCCTCGGCGATTTGCTTTGTATTGCCGTATGGCGAGGTCGCCGGCTTTACGGGAGCGTCTTCCGTAACGGGCAGGACGTCAGGCTGTCCATACACAGTACATGATGAAGAAAAAACCATATTGCGAGCATTTTCTTCTCCCATCAGCTCAAGAATATTCAAGAGCGAGACCAGATTATTCCTGTAATACAGCAAGGGTTTTTCCACCGATTCGCCGACCGCCTTGCTTGCCGCGAAATGGATAATCGCTTCTATGCCGGGATATTTTTTAAAGACCTCGGTCAAAGCCTTTTTGTCGCAGCAGTCAAGTTTCTCGAAAGCCGGTTTTTTTCCAGTGATTAATGCTATACCGTCGAGCACATCTGTCGAGGAGTTCGACAGATTGTCAACAACAATCACTTCATAGCCATTATTTTGAAGTTCAACTACAGTGTGGGAACCAATATAACCTGTTCCTCCGGTAACCAAAATTTTACTCATCAAATTATTTTATTAAACTGTTCAACAATCGGGCTAAAGACTCGCTTTCCAGTCCGCGCCCTATGATTTTTTTGTTTCTATCCAGCACATATATTTTCGGGACGGAATATATGCTGTATGCAATCCTGAAATCGTTATCGTTTGCCGGATCCCAAACGTTTATCCAGTCCGTCAACTGATGTCTGGAAACAAACTCCATCCATTCCTTTCTGTCGCTGTAAGTGTACACGCAAAATCCCGCCAAGCCCCTGTTCTTATATTTCTGGAAGATTTTGTACACGGCAGGAATCTCTTTCTTGCAGTGAGAGCATAAGGCGTCGAAAAAGCACAGCAGAACATACGGCGAATCAATGTCGTACAGCGATTCGGCGCCTCCGCTTATGGTTTCCATTTTAAGCTCTTTAGCCTGTTTTCCTATAAGAGTTTCCCTGTTTTTATTGGCATAATCAGTGATTTCTTTAAGGAATTTTTCATCATCGATATTCACTTTGCCTGCGAGATAATAATTGTCAATAATGTAGACGACAAGGTTTTCCATTCCCATTACGTACACATCACTGCTGCCGTCGATAAGATGGAGATACTTGTCGAAAATGTAGCCTGTGAGGAATTTCGTCATAGAACTGTCGCCCGCCGCTTTCGAAAGGACAAAATCAACAGCGCGTATTATGCTGTCGGGAATCTGTGAAACGATATTGTCGAAATACCTGTCTATGGAAGAAACGAGCATCGGCGTGTTTTTCATTCGTTTATCCGTCAAAGTCAATTTATCCCAATAGTGTTTTCTGTAAAAATCATCAATATAAGCCTGTCTTTCGCCGGCGGGAATACGGAGAATCTCGCTTTTTTTCGGATGCGCCGGATTCATTGCCGGGGCTACCGATTCCAGCAGGCTGCCAGGGAACTTTGCCTTTATTTCAAATTCCATCATATCTGCCTGTCCTGTCATGGATTCGATTTCCGTATCCGGGGAATTTCCGTTCTTTGCATTATCAATCAATTCCTTTTCTCTTTTTTGCTTTTTGACAATAAAACGGGAATATGCGGTAAAAGTTTCGTTTTCGGGAGAATTTTTAAACGACAGAGTTTCGAGATACCTGTCTTTCGTTGTTGATATTACAAGCCTTTGATTTACCGTGTCGGAAATTAGAAAGTCGAATATGTTTTTTTTCCCCGATATAATCGTGTACATGCCGGGGACAAGCGGCTTGACGCCTGAAAACCTTACTTTTCCGTTTCCATCTGTCGCAAGCGTGTCCACCGGATACATATCTGCTCCGGCGTATCCTGCGAGTACAATGTTTCTGTTTTTCTCGCCATTGATTGTCAGTTCAATATTATACGCTGCATTTTTTCCTGATACCGCAGGCGACGGATAAACCGGACGAACGGAAGAACATGCCGTAATGGACAGCAAACTTGTCAGGAAGACGAAAAACCTGTTTATCATTTTTTTATCAAGTGGTGCAACAATTGGGCTAAGGACATGCTTTCCAATCCGCGTCCTACTATTTTCATGTCTTTATCAAGCACATATACTTGCGGAACGGAATATACGCTGTATGCAGTCCTGAAATCGTTTTCGTCGTTCGGATCCCATACATTGATCCAGTCCGTCATCTGGTTTTTGGATATAAATTCCACCCATTCGTTTTTATTTTTTTGAGTATACACGCAAAATCCAGTCAGTCCCCTGTCTTTAAATTCCTTGAAAATTTTATATATCTTGGGCATTTCGTCCTTGCAGTGGCTGCATGACGATTCGTAGAAGCAAACCAGAATATATGGAGAATCAATGTCATAGAGCGATTCGGCGCTTCCGTTGACAGTCTCCATTTTGAGGTCTTTAGCCTTTTTTCCTATCAGGGTTTCCTTATTCTTATTGAGGTATTCGGTGATATTTTTATTGAATTTTTCGTCCTTGACATTCACTTTTCCCGACAGATAATAGTTTTCAATGATATGAACAACAACATTCTCCATGCCCATTATTTTCGAACTCACGTACTTATTGAAGATATGTCCCGTGAGAAACCTCATCATCGCCGTATCGCTTTCGGCTTTTGGCAGGACAAGATCAACGGCGCGTATGATAGTGTCGGGGATTTGCAGAATCATGTTTTTGAAGTAATTGTCGATGGCGGGAATAAGGATCGGCGTGTTTTGCATCCGCCTGTCCGTCAACGTAAGCCTGTCCCAGTAGTGGTTTTTGTAAAACTCGAACAGATAGCGGCGCGCGCTGTCGGGCGATTCCGGGACTTCGTCTTTATCGGGCTGGAGCGGATTCATTGATATTGCTACCGATTCCAGCAGGCTGCCCGGGAACTTTGCCTGTATTTCCGCCACTTTTTCGTTTGTTTGCTCTGCCATCAGTTTGATTTCCCTGTCTACTGATTCGGACGGTTTTTTGTCCGAAGTCTTGCCGGCAATTTCGGCTTCCCTTTTTTGCCTTTTGATAAGAAAACGGGAATAGTCGGCAAAAGCTTCGTTTTCGGGAGAGTTTTTAAACGACAGGGTTTCAAGATACTTGCCTTTCGTTGTTGATATGGAAAATTTCTGGTTCACTGTATCGGAGATTAGAAAATCCAGTATCTGTCCCCCCTCTATTGCAATCAGATACATTCCCGGTACGAGCGGTCTGTCACCCGTAAACACGGCTTTTCCGTTTTTGTCTATTGCGGCTGTATCTATCGAATATTTTCCTGTACCGTAATGCATTACAAGAAGCGCATCCTTGTTTTTTTCACCCTTAACGGCAAGATTAATTGTGTAAGCCTGTGCATGTAAAGTTGAAACAAATATCAAACTCACTAAAAACGTTAATATCCTGTTCATCTGTATATTATTTTAAAAAATTAACTTCTAACGATTTTCAATTCCTCCATATATCTTTCTACTGCTTCCCTGTCAGCCGGATCGGGAGCCCACGGCGCTATATTGTCGGGAGTTAAAGGGACATAAGGTCCTTTTTTTACTTCGTAAACAACGGTATTCGGTTCCAGAACGATAAGCGAATGCCATACTCCCGCTTCTATTTCCATGCCGTAAACCTCCTTTTCCGGCGATACTTCCGTAGATGAAACGACAGATCCGTTTTCATCGAATATCAAAATAAGCGCGCTTCCCCTGAGAATCAGAAAAATCTCCTCCTTATCCGGATTTTTATGCCGGTGAGGAGGAAAATAGCTCCCCGGTTCCATTGCATTCAGCAACCTGTTTAAAGGATCATCCAATTGCTGATGAAAATTGTAGTTCATTCTTAACCTCCGGCTGTTACGCGCCTGTTCCGATACCGAGTCAAGCAAGACTCTGTCTATTATTTTCATAAATAATCTACTTCTGCAAGGGCTGCTTTTCAGAGTTCTTTTTCAGCATGTGACAGTTTCCGTTAAATACGGCGCCTACTTCAATAACTAATTTACTTGTCGTAATTTCTCCTTCGAGAACAGCTGTAGATTTGAGCGAAAGCAGTCCTTCGGTCGAAACAGTTCCATCAAGCCGTCCGCTTATTTCCATGTTTTTGGAAACAATATCTCCCTTGATATATCCTTTTTCTCCAACGATTATTTTACCTTCACACTGGACATTGCCTTCAATTTTGCCATCAATCCTGAAATCGGTAAAAGATTTCACGCTGCCTTTTATCTCCGTACCTTCGCAGATTCTATTCACATTCCCCGACATTTGGGTTTCTTCAACAGTATTATTCCTACTCATAATTAACAATATTTTTGCGCAAAGTTAGAAATAATCTGAATAATGGAAATATATAAGCGCATATTTTATGAATAATGCATATATTTTTGACGTTTTTTAATAGTCATTTGATGTAAAATGGTGTATTGAGTACGTGTCTGAATCAGGATTGCTGACGCAGCCCTCAGCAACAGGAACAATCCAATTGTCAGAAACAGATTGCTGGCAATACACCCGGATAATCATAATAATCCTGCGTTTTAAAATATTTTCCCCTGTCAGTTGTTTATATATAGAAACGATTATAAATTTAAAGTAAATGGATTATGAAAGTATTGAAAACAGTAAGGAAAATCGGGGATATAATATATAAGGTATATTC
>JAISDR010000292.1 GCA_031264645.1 Prevotellaceae bacterium
GAATTGATGCTGAAAACCTGCTTTTCCGGCGCAGGCATAAATGCCGATACGGCAGACAGCGGAGCGCCGAATAAACCCGGCACAAGGTAGAAAGCAAAAGAAAACGAAGCTATTGCAAGAATAAGCCGGAATACGCCCACGTGTTTCAAATCGCTGTCGTGCTGCAGTTTTATTTTTCCCAAAAGATACAGTCCCGTGAAAATTGCAAGAACAATCCATATCGCAATCACGGCGTCGCGGGTTATTATGTTAAGCGTAAAATAATTGTCTACAATGTCCAGGAACTTTAAACTCATGCCCAGAATAACAAAGGCAAACACAACCTTGACGGCATTGAGCCAGCCTCCCGATTTCGGAAGTTTTTTCATCAGCGAAGGGATAAATGCAAACACCATAAAGGGCAATCCAAGTCCCAAACCGAAACCGAACATTCCGAGTACAGGCTCAAGCGCAACGCCTCCACGCGCCGACTGAACCAGAAGCGTCCCGATAAAAGGACCTGTACACGAGAACGATACTATGGCAAGCGTTATGGCAAGGAAAAACGAGGCAAGATATCCGCCCTTGTCGGCTTGCCGGTCGGCTTTATTTGCCAGTCCCGAAGGCAGGTTTATTGCGAACAGTCCCAAAAACGAAAGTGCAAAGGCAATGAACAGGATGAAAAACAGCAGATTCGGTATCCAGTGTGTAGATAAGACCGTGGCGAAGGCTTCATTCTGAGTTAATGCGACGACGAGTCCCGTCAATGTGTATATCAGCGTTATTGACAGTCCGAAAATCAATCCTTTGGTAACGATAACCGCTTTTTTGTCGGTACCGGACATAAAGAAACTGACCGTCATGGGAATCATCGGAAAAACGCAGGGAGTCAGCGCTCCCAGCAATCCCATGAAAAGCGCCAGAATAAAGAATCCCAACAGGGAACCGCTTTCTCCGGCGACAGCGGGTTTAAGCGTGGATTCGCTTACTGGTTCAGATGCGGATGCGGATTTGCCCGCGGATTTGCCCGCGACGCCTTCAAGACTGAACACAAATTCCGAATCTCCCGGAATACACTGTTCTTCGGAACAGGCTTGATATTTGACCGTTCCCCTGACCTCTGTCTTTGCTGCAAATATTTTCACTTTCTGCCTGAAAGTAATTTCACCTTCAAAGCAGTATACATTGATTTCAAATCCCTCGTCGAATTTTTCCTTGCTTTTCCTGTCCGGAAGCATTTCGCCCGACAGTTCGTAATCGTCCGTCGTTTCGAACTTAAATTCGAGAGGAAGAGGTCCTTCCGTTTTTTCCAGACCGTACATGTAGAATCCGGCAGAGATTCTGGCTTTAAACGCAAGTTCGAACTCGCTGTCTCCTGTTTTTTCGGACGAGAATGTCCATGAAACCGTTTTCGGAGTCTCAAGTCCAAAATCGAAATTTTGGGCGTCAACGGTTTTCAGGCTTAAAAGGAAACAGATTAATACTGCAATTTTTCTCATAATCAACATTTTTGATTCAATTTATTTTTTGTCAAAGATACGGAAATCAATGCAATCAGTCCAAAGAATACCATCACCAGCAGTTGCGATTCGTGAGACAGTGTCGCGAAAATGACGCCATCATCCCACTCAAGTCCATACATCATTAAACCCCATGCAATCAGCGTATGGAAAGTTCCGAAACCTCCCGGTACGGGAACAATCCAGCCCAAAGAACCGAGCACCATCAGCAGCAGCCCGTCGGCGGCGGTCAGGGACGAGGTCGAAGGCAGGGATTTCATTACGAGATACGAATTTAGCCAGTAGCATGCCCATATAGCGACTGTGTATGCAGTGAAACCGAACTTTTTTTCCATTCTCAACACGCTTTTCAGACCGTCAAGCAGACCTGAGAGCATCTTCCTGAACCGTTGCATCGAAGGCTTTCTCAATGCCCGCTTGAAAATTATCCATGCGGCGACCGCCAGAATAATCACCGCAAAGGCAATCAGCAATACCCATACAACAGACAGGTTTTCGAACACGGGTTTCCATGGTAAAATAATCCTTTCGCGTACGAAAGTGGAAAACATATCCATCTTGATAAAGAAAACCATAAACATGATTACAAACAGCGAAAGCATGTCGATAATCCTCTCTGTAACAACTGTTCCAAACAGGGAATTGACAGGAATGCGGTTTGTCCTGTACAGCGTTGCGCAGCGCGCTATTTCTCCAATCCGGGGAATAGCCAGATTTGCGATATATCCGATTACAACGGCGTTGTACGTGTCGTAAACAGTCGGTTTGTGTCCCAGAGTATTTATCAGGATATTCCACCTTAAGGCTCTTATGATAAAGGCAATAAACCCGAATACTATCGAAAGTCCGATATACCAGTAATTGACGGATTTCAGGGTCGCTATAAATTCATCGAAATTGATGCTTCTGAAACAGTACCAGAGTGCAAGCGCACCCAGCAGCATGAATATCAAAAAGTATATGATGTTGACTAACGATATGTTCCTGCCTGCGAATGTTATTATTTTTTTCATTTTTCTGTTCTTCATCGTTTTAATCCGCAAGACGCGGATTCAATCGGGAATGACTCCGATTCAATCGGGAATGATTCCGATTCAATCGGGAATGACTCCGATTCAATCGGGAATGATTCCGATTCAATCGGGAATGGCTCCGATTCAATCGGGAATGGCTCCGATTCAATCGGGAGTAGAATAACAGTTAACTTTTTGTTGTGTGTACAATTCATCTTATACGAGCGTATTAGTGTTTGTGTCGGGAAAAACGACCGCGGGTCTGAAAGTTTTGGCTTCTTCAAAATCCATCTGTGCATACGACATAATTATCACAATGTCATTTATTTTGCACTTGTGCGCCGCCGGTCCGTTGATTCCTATTGTGCGACTGTTGCGCTTTCCCTTAATCACGTAAGTTTCAAAACGCTCGCCATTGTTGATATTGACTATGCTTACTTTTTCGTTTTCAATAATGTTTGCCGCATCCATCAGGGCTTCGTCGATGGTAACGCTGCCGATGTAGTCGAGATTCGCTTCAGTCACAGTAACTCTGTGCAGTTTGGATTTTAAGACTTCTATTATCATATCTTTCCGTTAAAAAAACTTGCAAATATACATTACAATTTGTGATATAAACAAATATTCTACAAAATGTCCTTTTTATAGCATCTTCTTCTGATGTACGGCTCTCTTTCGTAGTTGTGCCACATTGCGATAGCGTCGATATTGCTTTCAAGCTGCTGGTTCGACACCGCAATTTTCACATTGTGCTTGATATACGCCTTATTCATTTCGGCATAGTAGATGGAGACGATTCCCTTTTTTTGCCAGTCGGGATGCACTCCGTTCAGGTATAAATCTATATGATTATAGGTTTTCATTGCCTTGAATATGTGGATAAAGCCGAACGGAAACAGCCGCCCCTTCGCTTTCTGAAAGGCTTTCGACAAGCTCGGCATGCTTATTCCGAATGCAACGACGTTGTCCTCGCTGTCGAAAACCAGGCATACGAACTGCGGCTGTATGAATGTCAGATACTGCTTCACGTATTTGTCTATTTCCCTGTCCGTTAAATCGACAAAACCGTAAAGATTCGAGAAGGCTTTGTTGAGGGTGTAAAAGAATTTCCTGCCGTAGGGCAATATCTGTTTCGCCTTCGTGAAATGCTTGATGTGAAGATTGTACCTCTCCATCACAAGCTTGTTCAGACGCTCCATCTTTTCGGGAACGGGCTGCGATGCGTTGAA